>DKLE01000107.1 GCA_002455605.1 Firmicutes bacterium UBA6648 | reverse complement strand
TGAGAATGGAGAATCTGTCTAGTAACAGATTAGGATCGGTCGCTAGATTATATATAAAAATTCTGATTGTCAATAATCATATTGATGAAATATTAAAATTATATAAGACTATTGCTCAAGAAGGTGATCCGAAAAGAGTTCAAATTATATTTGCTATGATAGAGCAAAATCTTACTGGACAATATGATGCTATAAAATCTCTTAGTGAACTTTTTACGCAAGAACCAGCTTTTAAAGATGATAAAAGTAATACTTATATTTTACTGCAGCAATTTAGATATTATCTAAACAACCAAGATGAAAATCTTAGAGAGGTAGTAAAGGAATTTATTAATATTCAAGAGAAAGATAAATTTTCAAGTATCTATTCGGAATTTTTATTATCTATGTTTACAGGTGCTGATGAAGGGGAAGTGCTATTAACATATTTTGACATAGATGATATGAAAAAATATATAGCCAGAGCTTTTGAAATGTGTGATTATCTTCCGACCCTTTTATTAGATTGGATAACTAAGGGACCTCATACATCAGTTTCAGTAATTAAAGCGTATTATGCAGTTTGTATGCTGGAAGGTGTTCTTCTTAGAGCAAATCATTTACAGAACGAAGAGATTGATATTTTGTTTAAGGCTTATATTAATTTAGGACAGGATTATATATCTAGATTATATCATCCGGACAATTTAACAGAAGAAAATATCGGCATTTTGCCAAGAGCAGTAAGATTTATTTATTTTGCAGACTTAGCACAAAAATCAATGGAAGCAGAGAATAAGGCTTTGTATGTGAAGTATTTAAAATGTGGAATTCAGCATTATCCGTTGATGTTTAAATTTGTTGAGTACTTGGTTGATGATATAGTTAAGAGTGAAGAAAATAAAAACCAAGAACAGCTTGAAAATCAGATGGAATTTCAACAGCAGGCAATTTTAATAAAAGAAAAGATCCTTTTTATTGCGGAACAGGGGATGCGTGATGAAGCCATAAAATTGCTAGATACCTATGCTCAGATAAACCCGAAAGATGAAGCTGGAATAATGGAATTAAAGAACCAATTAAAAATTAATAATTAAGGAAACATTGTTAATAAAAACTGTTGTACTCGAGCTTTGCTCGGATACAACTTTTTTTATACGGAAATATATTATCCACAGGATGTAAAGCTTTTATTCTAAAAATAATCATAAATTTTTTAAATCAATTAAAGATTTAGGCTTTCCAGTCGATATACATACTGAAGTTAAATGAACGTAAACTGAGCGGAGAGGTGTTTATTATGAAAATTACGGGTAACTACTTTAATACCCCAATTAATAAAAAGAATATAAAAAATCAACCGGATTTGGAGAAAGCTTCCTTTAAAGAGCAGCTTCAAAGCAGGGATTCTATAACTATAAGTGCTTCCAAGGAACAAATAGCAGAAGCACACTTTGTCAATGCCTTAAAGAACAGGCTTTCTGTTGAAGTCAAAACAAATCTATCAACAGAAGAACTGGATACTCTTACAGGAGAAATTTCAAGAGGCGAATATGAAATCGGAGCCAATGAGGTGGCAAAGAAAATGTTGTTATTGGAAAGTGAATCCTAGATGAATTTAATCGAGGAGATTTTACCTAAGGGAGTTAAATGATGAACAACTATGCAGAAATTAAAGATGTTATAGAGGAATATATTAAATTAATGGATTTGCTTATTGATTTTGAGCAAAAAAAATTGAATGCAGTTAAAGAGAAAGATATTCAAAAGCTGGATAATTTCCTGAAAGAAGAACAGGTGTACCTTCTTAAATTGAAGGGGTTAGATCAGAAAAGAGAAAGCATACAAAAGAAGCTTGGCGTCGAAGGACTGACCTACAGACAGATTATTGAAAAGACGGAGGGTACTCTTAGAAGTGAGCTGGAAAACTCATATGAAATTTTAGCAGTAAAAACAAAACAGTTCAATGAAACGTTAAATACACTTAAGTCTTATATTGATATTCGTCTGCATACCATTGAAGAGTTTATGAAGCAGCTTGGAGCTGAACCGGGGAAAAATGTCCAAACTGGTATCTATGATAAAATATCCAATAATTCAGGAAAAGCACCGGAACATTATTTAAAATCGACCAAGGCTTAAAGATGGAGGGAAATAAATGCTACGATCAACATTTTATTCGTTTACAACGGCTTTAAGAGGCTTAAATACGGCACAAAAACAACTGGATATTACAGGTCAGAACATTTCCAATGTAGGAACAACCGGGTATACAAGACAGCGAGCGGATGTGTATTCAGCCACTCCGGCTGGATATGGCGATAAATATGGTACCATTCCGTCTACGTTAGTGGGACAAGGCTCGATTGTGGGAAGAATATCCCAATGCAGAGATCAGTTCCTCGATGTTCGATTCAGACGAGAATGTGCAGGTCTAGGTGAAGAAGAGGCGAAGCTGGATTCTATGCAAGACCTGTCTGCTGTTTTTGATGAAATTGAGAAAAGTGGTCTTATGACCAGTTTTAATGATTTTATTTCCAAGTTACAGTCTTTAGCTTCCAATGCAAACAGTTCCGAATTTGACGGTATTGCAAGGAATTCCGCAGCTACTCTGGTAAAACAATTTAATGAATATGCCAATCAGCTTTCCACGATACGTGAAGAGAAAGAATATAATTTAAAAGAAGTTACTTGCAATGCAATAAATGATTTAATGACTAATATCGCTAAGCTGAATGAAAGTATACGCGCTGTTCAATGCAGCGGGGGACCGGCTTTAGAACTGAAAGATGAGAGAAATCTGCTTCTAGATCAACTTTCCAATTATGTGAAGCTGGATGTAAAATATACACCGAAAGAAGTTGCAGGAGGAATTGTTGTAGAAGATGTTTCTATCAGTATGGTGGGAGCTGATGGCAGCAAGCAGCCACTGATTTACAACGATACCGCAGCTACTTTTAATGTAAAAACGCCGGGGGATGACGGTACGGACAAGGCTATTGTGACCATTGATAACTCGAGTCTCCCCGCTGTTGCGGCTGAACGTTCCATCAACAATTACTTAAAAACAATATCCATGGGGAACAATACTCTTCAATCTATAAATGCTGCCCTTGCGAAGCTGTATCCTGAGGATACTTCAACAATTCCGATTACCCCCGCCCTTACCTATACCGGTTTGGCAGCTAAAATAGCAGAGATAGCTGATTCGATTGGCGGAGCAGGTGGTTTGAATGAGCAGATTACGGCGGCCTCTGCTGCTGTGAACACGGCTAGAACGGCATTGAATGACAGGCTGAAAGATACGACTAATCCGCCTACTCAGACAGAACTTGATACTTTAAAACAGACTTTAGCAGACGCCATCAGTGCACATTCTTCATTAGTTACGCAGAAGGATGAAGCAACGAAGCGAAAAGATCTGCTTTCCAAATACAATTCTACAGCGACAACAGCAGCAAATAACGTAGCCAACTGCGATGCTGCACTGAAATCAACCCTTGCGGCAAAGGGTATCACAGCTACTGAAATGTGGACAGTAGGTGACTACACTTCCTGTTATTATAGCTTCACAGACTCTTTAGGAAACCCGATTAAAGATTCCGGCGGAAATGATGTTACTTGGAAGGTGGGAAGTACTTATACTGAAGTAGATAGGGCAAAATTACAAGAAGTAGGAATGATATTTTCCGATCATTTTGATGCGGAAGAGTTTGCTTCTTCTGGTGCATTAAAGGGCGCCCTTGATATGCTGAACAGCAAAGGTGTCTTTGATTATGAAGCCAATGAAGTTCGCGGTATTGGCTATTATGAAAGCATGCTGGATACTCTTGCTGATAAGCTTGCAACCTGCTTGAATCAATTAAATGATAAGGAAAATACAGCCATAAAAGAAAATCTTTTTGAGACATCCGACGGTTCCAGTGTTTTTACCGCAAAAAATCTAAAAATTGCTGATGACTGGCTAAACGGTAAATATGGGATAACCGGTACAAAAGGAAATCAAGTGGGCAGCGGAGAAAACACCGGACAGAACGATAATATTCTGCTGATGATTTCCACCATATCATCAAAGCTGAGCTATAGTACCGGGCCACTTCCCAATAAAGATGCCAATGGAAATTATCTGAAGACAGATGCCGGTGGAAACACATCAATTGCTGCAAATGGCAGAGATTCAAACGGAAATTACACATTAAACGGTGTTTTGGTTACTAATAAAGACATGGTGAACTTTAAGTCTATAACAGTCACGCAGCTTCCTAACGGGAATTATGAAGACGGTTCCGGTAATGAATATGTAAAAACCGCAGATAACGTATTTGCATATGATGATGGATCCGGTAATATTACTGCTATAAACAGTGACGGCATTTTGTATAAAGGAGATGGAGCCTCCGGAGAATATCAGTTGGACGGGGCAACAGTATCCGAGGATCCAGCTAATCCGGGAACTTATTTGGATGCGGGTGGAAATACAGTCGCAAATGGTAAGGATGTGGAAGGAAACTATACGATGACAACTACGGATCCTGTCACAGGAAACCAAACAGTGAAGATTGTTGCTAATTCGGATGGCGTGATATACAAGATCGATGGAAGCGGAAATCTCAGCAAGGATTCCAACGGAAATTATATCCTGGATGCAGCGGAAAGCAAATTGGATTATAGAAGCGGAAGCTTTTTGTTCAAGGGGACATTTGGCGAATATTTGTCCAATATTAGTAATGTTATTTCCCTGGATGTAAGTTCAACCAGCAATCTGGCGGCAAACCATGAAGCTATTTTAGGGGATATACAGGACTCTAAAGATGCAATTTCCAGTGTTTCACTGGATGAAGAAGGCGTAAATATCATGCAGTTCCAAAAAGCATACAATGCGGCAGCAAGGCTGATGACTGCTCTGGATGAAGCGGTGGAAAGAATAATTAATCAAATGGGAACAGTTGGTAGATAAATAAATGAGGTGAATACATTATGAGAATTACTCAAACAATGATGGCACGTCAATATACGAAGCGTGTGAGTTCTGTTATTAATGATTATGCGTATGTAAATAAACAGGTAGGCACCGGTCGAAAGTTTTTCAAGGGTTCAGAAAACCCAGCGGGTGCGGCTAAAGCCTATTATCTCAGAAGGCAGGCTTCTCAGTGTGATGACTATGTATCTAATGTGAAAGAAGTGCAGTATAGCTTAGAAACAAAATCAAGTACGTTGACACAAGTAAGCAAATCCCTTGAAGATGCCTATAATAGTTTACTTGGGGTTATGAATGGACCGAAAAACACACCAGAGGATAAAGCGATTGTGGCAAATCAATTCAGGAGCATACAGGAAACAATTGTTAAGGATATGAATACAAAATACGGGGATCAATTTTTGTTTGGCGGAAGCAACAAGACCGATACGCCATTTGAACTAAAAAGTGGTGTCTTGACTTATCTCGGTGTGGATGTCAGCGGAAAGTCTGATTATACATATCCTGACGGACATCCGCTGGCAGGACAGGTGGTACAGGGCAGTGACAATGGTTCCGATGATGTTTTGAATCTGCTGAAAGATTTGGCTGGGGATAAACTGTACACGGATTTAGGTTTTGGTTTAAACTTCAGCAATGGCAAAGTGGCAGAGAGCAGTGCCTATAACAGTGCCTTTCCTGGAATCAATGTGTTAGGATACGGTACAAGCCCTGCAGGATATTCCAACAATATCGTTCTGCTGTTAGGGCAGATGGCTGATGAACTGGATGGAAACTGTGATCCCAGTGTGCTGGACAATTATCTGACAAAATTTAAAGAGCAGAAACAAAATGTATTAAATGAGACAACAAAATTGGGCAGTGATAGCATGTTTTTAGAATATACACAAACCAGACTGGAGGATATGCAGGATAACATAGCTAATAAAGTCAGTGACACAGAGTACATTGATTCGGAAGAAGCAATTATGAATTTAAATATTATTGATTATATGTATCAGGCTTTATTAAAGACCAGCCAGAACATTTTGTCCAATTCATTTATTGATTTTATGAACTAACAGACAGGATAAAAGTGTGAGGTAAATTTCTTAATAAGGAGGGATAAAAATGAAACCGCTTATAGAGATAAAGACGGTTCCCATTACTTTCGAGTTTAAGAGGACAGAGGCTCAATTTAAACCGGAAGAAACTACTGCAGAACTAGAAATGCATAAAGAAAAAGGCTCGCTGCAGATAAAAAGCAGGCCTATTAAATTAAATATTGATACCTTTGAAACCAAGAAAAGCGCGGGAAATGGTTCTGTTTTCGATAGTGTAAAAAGCTATGCGGCTGCCGGCAGGGAGGCGGCCTATCAGGCTACTGCACGATATGGGCAGGAGGGGAATATCCTGATGGATGTGGAACTAAATGACGAAGCCTTTCAGCAGATCGCCGATTTACGGCTGGGAAACAATGAGCATAAAACGCCGAATATCAAGTGGATACCGGATACTCCGCCAGATATTAAATGGGAGCCCGGAGATTTGACCATAAAATATGAAATGGATAAAATAAATTTTGATTTTAAGCAGCATACAACTCCTCTGAAGTTTATACCGGGAGATATCGAATTTATTATGACACAGCGTCCGGAAGTTATTATAACTTATGTAGGAGGGCCGTTATATGTGCCGCCTAGCGCTGATCCGGGATATGTTGAAACAGAAGAATAAGAGTATTAAAGAGGGATAATAAATGAAGACAAAATATTTTGGTGACATAACGATAGATAAGGATAAAATCATAACCTTTCCTTCTGGTCTTTTTGGATTTGAAAACAGAACTAAATATGCCTTGCTGAGTTTTTTAGATGATAGTGGAGAAAGCAGTGAAGATGTATTCATGTGCCTTCAGTCAACGGAAGAACCGGATTTGGCATTTATCGTGATGAATCCTTATTATATTTGTGCGGATTATGATCCGTATCAAATTCCGGAAAGCCTTTTGTCAGAGATCCAGCTGGGTCAGGAAACAAAACACACCGTTTACTGTGTCGCTGTTGTGAGAGATAACTTTGATGAATCTACTATCAATTTGAAATGCCCTATTATTATAAATGTGGAGAACAGGCTGGCAAAGCAGTTTATTTTAGAAGAATCGGATTATTCTATGCGATATCCTGCCACCAAAAAGGAGGTATAGGTCATGCTGATATTAACCAGAAAGCAGGGCGAAGCATTTCTTTTAGGTGAAGATATAGAAATTTCTATTGCTGAAATCAACGGGGATAGAGTACGGATAGCTATAAATGCGCCAAAAGACGTTAAGATTCTGCGAAAAGAGCTGAAAGATGCCGGTGAACTGAATAAGGAGTCAGCAATATCTGTTAACTCGGAAGAAACTCTATTTAATATAACAAATCTGGCAGAAAAATTTAAAGAAAAAAATAAAAAAAATACTTAAGTTTTTCCATTTATATACGATATAATAAGCATAAAGACACCTATCGACAAAACGTACGGATTGTGGACAGGTTCTAAATATTTTTCATCATTTTAAGAGCAAAGGATTGCTCAAAATTATTTCAAGGAGGAAATAAAAATGAGAATACAACATAATATAGCTGCACAGAACTCTTACAGACAGCTAGGCGGAAACAACAATGCTTTAGGCAAGAACTTAGAAAAACTGTCATCCGGTTATAAAATCAACAGAGCTGGTGATGATGCTGCCGGATTAGCAATTTCCGAAAAGATGAGATCTCAGATTACTGGTCTGAAAAAGGCTCAGGACAATGCTAACGATGGTATTTCTTTAGTACAGACTGCTGAAGGAGCTTTAACTGAAGTTCACAGCATGTTAAACAGAATGGTTGAACTGGCCGATCAGTCCGCTAACGGAACTTACGATAATGAAACAGACAGAGCAAACCTTCAGAAGGAAGTTACTTCCTTAAAGAACGAAATCGACAGAATCGCTGAGTCAACGAACTTCAATGGCATTAAGCTGTTAGATGGTTCTATGGGCGGAGCAGGTTCTACAGGTGTTACATTTAACAGCGTAACCGGTTTACAGGATAAGAATGGTACAGATGTAAAAGTATCCATTTCTGGTGTAAATCAGGGAGATACCGTTACAGTTTCAGCTGGAGCAACTGCCGGAGTTGAAAAGACAGTTTTAGATGCAGCTAAGGGAACTTATGCATATACTGTTACTCTAAAAGAAGGTTTTAAATATACCCAGGAGGATATTGACAACCTTCTTAAGGATTCCGGACTGAGCATGCAGACTAATTCAAAGGATTATATCTTAGCAACTAATACAATGACCAGTGGTACTGCTACTGCTGCTTCAGCGGCATTGGCAAGTACTAACGTAGGTACTGGTGCCGATGAACTTGAATTCAGATCTACAGTAGCTGGCGGAAGAACTAATAATATTGCTGTAGCTACAGGAGCTGAAGGGGTTTCCATTGCTACAAATGGTGACATTAAGATATCTTTAGATATCGATAATAAATCCTATACTCAGGATGACATTAACAAAATGCTCGCCAATGCAGGAGCAAATCTTGAATTAGTATCCGGAGATATTGCTAAGGGAGCTGGTATCACAGGTAGCAGCAACCTTGGAACATTAGTTTCTGGTGCTGGTTCGGAAAACTTAAACGGTGCTCTGTCCTTACAGATTGGTGATACCGCTGATTCCTTCAATAAAGTAGATGTTAAAGTAGGAAATATGAGTTGTGATTCTCTGGGCATTTCTGATGTAAACATCGGTTCTCAGACTGGAGCTAAGGCTGCTCTTGCTAAGATTAACTCAGCAATTAACAGCGTTTCATCAACTAGAGGTGACCTGGGTGCTGTACAGAACAGACTTGAGCACACAATCAACAACTTAGGTGTAACTGAAGAAAACATGACTTCTGCTGAATCACGTATCAGAGATACTGACATGGCGAAGGAAATGATGGCTTACACTAAGAACAATATCCTAGTACAGGCTTCACAGGCGATGCTTGCTCAGGCTAACCAGTTACCTCAGGGTGTACTTCAGCTGTTACAGTAAGCTAAAGTTTAAAGTTTTAATACAACTAAAATTTCGCTCTTTGAGAGCATATAAAAAAGCAGGCACCGTACGAGCCTGCTTTTTTAATTCCGTTTTTTATTTACTACATATCCTCACTCCACTTGATGACAGCTACATCATGGTTATTAATCGGATCGGCATAGTTTGCGTCTACTCCGTTAATTTTTAAGATCAGCTCACCTCGAGGATTAGCAACATCAAGATCTACATACTTTAAAAGATGCATTAATATCAAAGGTTCATTGGTTTCTTGAACCAAATGGACAGGAGAACCGTTTAAAGTGACGGTGATTTCAGCTTTGCTGTTGATATTATCAATGCTATTCTCCGGCTCGCTCACCACCGCCGACTGATTTGCCGGTAGTTCTTCTTCCGGTTCATCTGCAAGCAGTAAGGAAACCGTAGGCTGATCGATGCTGTGGGAATGAATTTTATTGATTTCTACAGTTACTGGCTCGGCCGAGTCAATGTTTTGTGTTGTCACTTCCCCAGCAGAAGCAGTAGGTACTTGAAAACCAAGTATTTGATGATCCGTTTCTTCCATCTCAGATGCTATGATAACCTCAAGCTGATCCATGTAGCTGATTTCACGTGCATCTAAGGTATTTACATCGTGGAAATTGATCGGCATATCATTTACCTTAATCATGCTTATAGCTTTTAAATCAAATTCACCAATTGCGTCCCGAAGAGTTAAAGCCGGCGGCGTGCCGTTTTTAGCTAATGTGGCTGTTATTTCATCTCCCTGCTTTATTTCTGTTTCGATGGTAGCTGGAGTACCATTCACCAAAAGCTCTCCCGGCATCCCCGGAGTACCTTTTACAGTCTTCTTAACGCCGTTCAGTGTATATACCAAATTTGGCGGTGTAAGGCCGATTAAACTGGAAGGTTTGATTCCGGCAAACATAAGAGCATCAAGAACCTTAATCGTCTGATGATTAAAAAGCATGATACGCTTGCCGTTGACAGATATGGCAAAGAAGTCACAGCCTCTGTATAACGATGAGACAATGCCAATACCGATGGGAGTAACAAAAGTAGGACTATATAAGCTATCGCTGAATAAAGATAAATTATTTTCCGTATTGACAACGCCCACAGCCACCCGATTAGCAGCCATACCCAGCTTGTCCGCTACGATTTTGCAGAGACCCTTTATTTGGCTTCCTCCGCCTACTAGAAATACGGCAGCAGGAGCAGAGCCATTGATAAGTAAAATTCGTTGACTGATTGCCTCTGCCAAAGCATGGATAGGCTCTCTGACCGCTTCATAGGCTTCGTCAGGGGTCAGGGAGATTTCATTTCCCAGAATATCTTTAAATTCCATTGGTTCATCACCGCTCAGCATAAGCTTTATGCGTTCCGCCGTAGCAAAATTGGTCAGATAGTGCTGCATAAGGGCTTCTGTTATCTCATCTCCTGCAATAGTAACCATATCATAAGCTATAACGCTTCCGTCGCGGGAAATGGCGATATCCGAGGTTCCTCCCCCAATATCAACCAGGGCAATATTTAAAAACCTTACATCGTCAGGCACAACCGCATGTATGGCAGCGATAGGCTCTAAGGTTAAATTATCCACTTCAAGACCGCAGCGGGCTGTTACGGCATACAAGCTGATCAGCACGCTGGCGGGAAGGAAGGCTGCGATAATATCAACTACCGCTTTTTTTCCTTTTTGACCTTCCAGATTCTTTATTTTATAATCATCCAACAGATAATCTGTAACGCTGTATCCTACGCAGTAATAATCCTTCAAAGAGGATTCCTGTTCCGGGGAATCGGATAGAAAGATCTCCTGAGCTTTTTCTATAGCAGAATACTCCATGTATTGAATGATTTTAGATGAAATCGGTTGGTTTGGAATTAAATCGTAAGAAAACGATGCAGCAGCCGTACGCAGAGCACGGCCGGCAGCTGCAATAGAAACCTTTGTAAAAGTCTGTCCGGTCCGCTGCTCTAGTTTTCTTTTTACGCTGTTTGCAACACGGGAAACCAAATCGATATCTTCGATTTGCCCGTCGCGCATAGCACGTTTTTCATGAAATTCCTGTTCGTAATCTAAGATATTAAAATGGCCATCTTTTAATGCACCTACTATACCTACCACAGAGCGCGTTCCGATATCCAGTGCAAAAACTATTTTTTTGTCATCCATGTTAGATTTGTAACTCCTTTATTATCCTAGTGTGTTAAGGTGTTTCATCAGTATTCCTGAAATATCTTTGTTGCTGGCTTGAACCATAACAGCACCGATATTTTGTGCTACCATCGGCATACCGTAAACAACACAGGACTCCTGACTTTCTCCAATGGTATAAGCTCCTTTTTTCCTCATTTCCAATAGGCCTGCCGCGCCGTCTTTTCCCATTCCTGTTAGAATAATACCGATATTTTTCTTGGCAGATTCCTTTGCTACCGATTCAAACAGTACATCTACGGAAGGGCAGTGACCGGTGACCTTTTCAGTGCCTTTACAGCTGATTTTATACGTTCCCGCTACTTTAACCAGACGCATCTGGCAGTCACCGGGAGCTATATAGACTTGGCCCGGAAGAACAACGTCATTATGCTGTGCCTCTTTGACATTCATAGCACAAAATTTGTTTAGGCGTTCCGCATAAAGCTTTGTAAAAACCGGCGGCATGTGCTGCACAATGAGGATAGGAGGAATTTTTGCAGGGAGCTTGCGCAATACTTCAAAAATAGCTTCCGTACCTCCTGTTGAAGCTCCCAGAGCAATAAGCGTGGAACTACAAACACTGTCAGAGCAGTCTTTTAATGTATTTCCTAAAATGCTGCTGACGGAAGCAGAGGCATTCGGTGAAGGGGAATCGGGAGTAGTAACCGTGCGCTTTTGAATATTTCCTGCTATTTTAGCGATAGAAGCTATTTTAATTTTCCCGTATAGTTCATCAATAAAAGATTCGGCAGAAACAGAATGATTTCCGTCAGGCTTTTTGACAAAATCAACGGCTCCTGCCTGAAGAGCTTCAAAGACATTAATATTGGCAGAACTGATCAAAATAATTGGGATCGGGGATTCTGACATTAATTTTTTTGTCAGCTGAATTCCGTTCATCTTAGGCATCTCTACGTCTATAATTAATACATCAGGTTTAAGCTGAGTAATTTTTTGCTGAGCGTCGTATGCATCTACAGCAGTAGCTATAATTTCAATCCCCGGTTTACTGGATAAGTTCGTAGAAATTAAGGTTCGATATACAGCAGAGTCATCGATTACTAGTACGCGTATGTTTTTGCCCTGAATTGCCATAAATATACCTCCTTAAAGCGGCTTTCTGTAAGTCGCAGGCATGATGTATTGAAACTCAGACTCTTCTCTGTCTATGGTCTCAGAGTGGCCGATGAGCAAATATCCGCCTGGATTTAAAGCATTATAATATCTTTGTATTAATGCAGCCTTGGTGGGTTTATCAAAATAAATCATTACATTTCTGCAGAAAATAACATCAAATTTCGTCTTAAATTGGATGGGTTCCATCAGATTAAAAGTTCGAAAAACAACATTTTTTCTCAGCTGCTCCGTAACCTGATAACCACCGTCTTTTTGGGTGAAATAAGAACGCTTCCATATTTCAGGAAGCGCCTTTAAAGAATCTTCTGCATAAAATCCTTTAGAAGCTTTGTTCAAGGCATTTTGAGAAATATCAGTGGCTAAAAGCCTGGTATCCCACGTAATCGCATTTGATTTAAAATACTCCTTCATAATAATAGAAAGTGTATAGGGCTCCTCGCCGGAGGAACAGCCTGCACTCCAAATGCTGATGCTGTGATTAGTCTTAGTACTTTCCAAATAAGGCAAAATCGTATCATTAAAAAAAGTAAAATGATTTTCCTCCCGCATGAAAAAGGTGTGATTTGTAGTCAATTTGTTAAGCATCATTTCTATATCGCTATTATTTTTTGTAGAAACAATGTGGTCAACGTATTCGGTAAAAGACCCGTACCCTTCGGCAGTGAGATAATTGGAAAGTCTGCCTTCAATTAAAACTTTTTTAGCTTTTAAATTAATGCCATAATTCTTTATGATGAATTCTGTTAATCGAATAAAGTCTTTTTGTGAAATGGTAAGCATAACATGACTCCTTTTAAACAGATATAGCTTTAAGCAACTTTAGTAAGCGCAGATAAATCAAAGATTAAGTGTACCATTTCTTCAATCTCTACAATACCCGTAATCAAATCATGCTTATTATTTGCCGGCGGCGGTGCAATAGCTGTTTTTTCCACATCAGCAACAAGAAATACTTCATCAACAAGTATGCCTAAGGTTGTAGAATTTACTTCCAGTATAATGATGCACGATTTCATACTGCCCATGTCTACGGATTGGTGATTGCCCAGCTTTAACCGCATATCTAAAACAGGGATAATCTGACCTCTCAGATTGATCACTCCTTTGATATAATCAGGTAATAATGGGAACTGTGTAATCGTAAATACATTAATAATTTCCATTACATTGTCCGTATTAATGGCGAAAGGTTTTTCACCTACGGTAAAAGTAAGCAGCTTCAACATCAGTGAGTCAATTTTTTCTTCTGCTATGTAATTCGTTTCTGAATTTTCTTCTTCTAAAGAAGCATCCTTAGGGCCATTATTTCTGCTGTCCAGTCTACCCGTTGCAAAATTAAAGATATTTGGTACATCAAGGATAATGCTGATATTACCATCACCTAAGATCGTACAGCCTGTAATACCGAAATCTCGGAGATTATAAGCACCAAAGTACAGAGGCAGAGGTTTCACCACTACCTGATGCTGTCCGATCAGTTCGTCTACCAGCAAGCAGTAAGAAATGCCTGCAAATTCTACCCACATGATGATTCCTTCTTCAATATCATCAATACCGCCGTCAATTTTGTATAAATGGTTTAATCTTACCAGGGTTATAAATTCGTCTCCCCGCTGGATCATTTCACCTCTTGCTGCGTCATTAATGATATCTTCTTTGGTCGCTTTGAAGGACTGACGGATATTTGCAATCGGAATAGTGAATTGATAATCACTGACTCTGCATTCCATACCGTCAATAATTGCAAGAGTAAGAGGAATTTTAAAGGTAGTAACCGTTCCTTCACCCATTTCGGAAGAAATATAAACGGTTCCTCCAACTTTTTCTATATTCTTTGTAACAACGTCCATACCCACTCCTCTGCCGGAGAATTCCGTTACCTGTGTTTTCGTTGAAAAACCAGGGAGTAGTGTAAGTTGTAAGATTTCTTTTTTCGTATATTCACTTTCTGGCTTGGTTAATAATCCTTTTTCTTTTGCGGAGGCCAGGATTTTATCCGGATCCATTCCTCTTCCGTCATCTGAAATAGTGATAATAACTTCGCTGCCGGTATGTTCTGCCTTTAAGGTAATGGTACCTTGCTTTGGTTTACCAAAAGCAATACGATCGTTTGCATCGGATTCAATACCGTGATCCATGGAATTTCTGACAATGTGCATCAACGGATCCTGTATGCTGTCAACAATTGTTTTATCAATTTCCGTATCGTTGCCGATAGTAACAAGCTGAACCTCTTTACCCAATTTCTGGCCCATATCACGCACTATTCTGTTCATTTTCTGAAATACGCCGGCAACAGGAACCATTCTTACGGACATAACAATATCCTGAAGCTCGGTAGTTAATTTTCTCAGCTGCCTTGCCGATTTTGTAAAATTATCAAGCTTCAGATCCTTTAAATCAGAAGAAGAGGTGACCATAGATTGAGTAATAACCAATTCTCCCACTAGGGCCATCAAGGAATCAAGCTTGGAAAGATTTACATTAATTAGATTAGTCTTGCTGTGTTTAGCAAGATCATGCTTTTCTTCCTTCTTTGCATCCTTCCCGTCGGTTGGCTTTGTTTCTTCCTTTATTTCAGGCTTTTTAATGCCCGCCGTATTATCTTTTTGTTCCATATCTTTAACCTCCTCCGCTTTAGCAGGAGCAGCGGTGTTTGTTTCAGATTCAACTAAAATTTCATAATTATCTACATATATGTCTTGTTTAATGATTTCTAATCCGTTGATAAAATCTTCGTCACAGCCGAAGCTTATAGTTAAGCCATGTTCAATGATATGCTGTGTTATTTCTGTAGTAGCTTCAACACCAGGAGGAATGGTAACAATCTGCTCATTGCACACTTCGGCAATACTTTTAAGAAGCATAATAGCTCTTAAACTTTCCATACCGCTTCCCTGATCAAAGAACAGCTGAACTGAAAGCCCTGAGTTGGAGTGCGCTAAGGCATCGGACGGAGCCTCGTCGGGAATTACCGTCTCGTCAACAGCCAAAGCTTCTACTGGCGTCTCATCAGCAGCTTCCCCTTTCATCACGGCAAGCAAATGTTCAATTTCAGAAACTATATCATCAGCACTTTCTTCTTCAGAGCCGCCTCCCTCGATAATAGCAACCTGGGCTTTCAGGAAGTCACTGGCTTTAAACATAAGGTTGAACAGCTTCTGGCTGTATTTCTCCTCAACCGAGCCGTTTTCACGTATAACAAAAAACATATCTTCTATTCTATGTGCAACTGTCATCAAAGAATTAAACTGCATCATTGCCGAAGAACCTTTTATCGTATGCATGATTCGAAAAATTTCATTAATTTGATCCGCTGAAAAATAATCCTGACTTTCAGCCTCCAGCAATAATTCATCTAATTGCTCCAAAAGCGTATTTGTTTCAAACAAATACATGTCTAACATATTGTCTAATCCATTATCCATAACACGAACACCACCTTACAATTGATGCTAATTTTGCATAAACTTATATACCGTATATATTAACATAAGATTTGAAATTTATAAATAGAAATTTGTCAAAATATGAAAGAAAAATAAGTAAAATTAAGGAAGAGAGCGTATGGTTAATTCATAAAAGAATCTAGAGTCATAATTGTTGACAATATATTGAAGAAGTTACTTTAATAATATATAATTAAATGGAAAAATATTATTAAAAATAATATTAAGGTATTGGTATTTTATGTCGAAATATTAAATGGCGATATGACTATATGTGAAAGGAGACGCAAAATTTATGAAAAGAATAATTACGATGTTATTGTGTGGAGTGTTTGTATGCGTCGGAGCTTATGTTACTACCGGTGAAAGTTACGCAGAACACTGGGCAGATCAATATCTAAACAATTTAGTCTCACAGCAGATAATGCGTGGAGACGATGACGGGAATCTTAACCCTGACAATAATATAACGAGAGCAGAGTTCGTAGCTATGTTGAACAGAGCTTTCGGTTATGGCAAAAAAGGAGATGTTGCGTTTAATGATGTACCGATAGAGGCGTGGTACTATGATGATATCTCGATTGCTAAAAAACAGGGGTATTTTAATGGAATTTACCCGGATACAGCAGGTCCGGACAAATATCTGAAACGTGAAGAGGCGGTGACTATGCTTTGCCGCGCGCTTAAAATACAAGGTGTGGAAAGTGACACTCTTCGGTTCTCAGACAGCAGGAGCTTCAGCGGCTGGAGTAAAGAATACATCAATGCAGCTGTAGAAAAAAACTTCTTGTCGGGTTATCCGGATCAAACTTTTAAACCTTCCGATTATATGAAGCGCGGAGAAATGGCTAAAGTTTTATCAGAAGTTGCTGGTGAGATAGTAAAAGAACAAGGCTCTAATTATATAGGATACGCCAACGGTAATGTTTCTGTTGTACAAACAGGAGCCAGCTTAAGAAATACAATTGTTCCGGGAGATTTATATATTACTGCCGGTATGGGAACGGGCTATACGCAGCTGGAAAACCTGGTTGTCGGCGGAGATTTGATTATAAGCGGAACCGGTAATGCGGAGAAGGGTGAGGTAAGTGTTATCCTTACGGACTGCGATATCAATAATCTGGTTATCGATTCAGGCAGTTCTGACATAATGAGCGTTCGTGCAGAAGGCGGCAGTGTTATCCAGAATACAACCGTAAAGAGCAATGCCTATTTAGAGGAAGACGGTTCAAAGTCAACTGCTTTCAAGGATGTCATTTTAAAAGGGCCAAGTGGCACAACACTAAGCCTTTCAGGAGCCTTTGAAGATGTTGTAGTCAAAGGTGAAAACAATAAATTGAGCGTAGATAAGGGTTCCGTTGATTCCCTGACTGTGGATGAAGATGCAGTAAAAGGATCGGTATTTATACAAAAAGATGCTGTCGTATATGCCTTTTTCTGTGATATAGCGACAACAATTACCGGAACAGGAACAATTGAAGAAATATCGATTAATGCGAAAGACTGTAACGTTGCCATGTTACCTGAGCACATATATATCAGACCGGGTATTACGGCAGTGGTGAATGGACAGACTATGACCAGCTTAGATGCGGAAGCCAGCAATGCAGCTCCGGAATTTCTGTCTTCTTATCCGAAATATCAAGATTTGCAGGCAACCTCTGTAAAACTTCTGGCCAAGACTAATAAACCGGGAAAGGTTTATTGGGCAATCAAGAACATTGACGTTGTGGGTCAGGGAATGACAGAAGAAGAAGTGAAGAATCCGGATAAGCGCTATGTGGTGAAATCCGGTAACATAAATGTAGTTGGTGATAAGGAAGTAACTA
>DKLE01000126.1 GCA_002455605.1 Firmicutes bacterium UBA6648 | reverse complement strand
AGGTGCGCTGGCCGCCAACGGTGCATCCATTAACGAGGATACGACAAGCAATAAGCACCAGCACGGCGGGAGGCTCCGTCGCGCTGGTGCTTATTGCTTGTTATATAAGACTGAAAACAGTTGTTGTAAGACATTGATATATATTAGAAATGCAAAGACATAGCTGCTAAAAGCCTACACATAGTTTATAAAAGCCTATGGGGTGTTGCCAAATCTCCAAACAATTACTAAATGGGATATATAACATCTTATTATATTAGATTTTGGTGGATAGTCCTTAACATTTGATGCAGCTCCAGGAGGGCTATCTGACCCGGAGCTGAGGCTTGCTCTGCCGCTGCAAAGGTTATCGCAGAGCCGAAGTATTCTCCCGATATTCTGCTGATACTGCCTGATTTGGACATAGACATAGTGACTATGGGGCATTCCGCATACTTTTCATTCATTTCTGCCGTAGCAGAAAGAAGGACGGCAACATCATGGGAGCAGGAGGGCATTACTGCTATTTTGGCGATATCAGCTCCAAGATCCTGCATCTTGCGAAGTCTTGCGATAATTTCTTCTTTTGGAGGTGTATGCTTAAAATCGTGATTAGACAGAAGCATTTTTACCTTGTATGGATGCAACAGGGGCAAAATGGAAGGAATCGAAAGATTATCCATAAAAGCTTCTATATCGATTAAATCTATGTGACCGGTTGCAGCCGCTGTTTTATTTAATTCAACATAATCAGTGACCCCGATTGTTTTCTGCCCGCCTTCAGAGGCAGTACGAAAAGTAAATAAAATGGGGATATTCTTCATGATACTACGGAGCTCCCTCAATACCGATGAAAGCAAATCCAGATTAGAGATTTCATCAAACCAATCTGCTCTCCATTCCACTAAATCAACAGGGAGGCCAGCAATGGCTTCTGCTTCATGGAGGATTTGTTTTTTTGTACGCCCAAGGATTGATACACAAATTTTTGGAATCCCCTCGCCTATTATCAGGTTTCGTACTTTTAAACTATGCATTTTTATCCCTATCTCCTTTATCTGTCAAAAATAAATCTTTGAGTTCCCCCATAATTGCTGTGTTATAGGTTTCAAAGCCTTTTTTTCCTGTAAAATATCCGGCGGCTTCTGTCGCCTGCGCCACCAGCATGGCAAGTCCGCTGGCATAAGGAATCCCCAGCTCCTTAGCCTGAAGAATGAATTTCGTATAATACGGATTATATATCACATCAAACACACCTATGCAATTAGTAAATTTCTTTAAATCAATAGGACGGTTTTCTGTATTTGGCCACATTCCCACCGGCGTGGCGTTAATAACAATTTCTGCATCAAGCTGCGCGTCCAAATCCTGATAGTTCAAAGTAGTGCAATTGATTAATTCATAGGGTGAAAAATTTTTACTGGTTTTAAAATTTTCAAATATAGGCTCGCCGACTTTGCGAGAAGCAATGATTACCTCGCTTGCACCCTTATCCAAAACGGCCTTTCGAATGGTTTTACAGGTGGCGCCGTCTCCCAGAATTAAAACTTTTTTGTTGTACAGTGAGATATCGGCACCTTCCATGGCGTAAATAAAGCCGTGATAATCCGTATTAGTACCGCAGAGCATACCCTTAGCATTAAAGTATAAAGTGTTGACTGCACCGATTTCTTGTGCTAAAGGGGATACTTGATCGCAGTAGGGAATAACCGTCTGCTTATAAGGGATGGTAACATTTAGTCCGGAAAATTCTCTTGCCTTAAGGAATAAGTCTAATTCCTGTTCGGTGAGAGGGAACAGATCATATGTATAAGCTCCCAGTTTTTCATGGATGATTTTTGAATAGCTGTGTCCCAGCTTTTCTCCGATTAGTCCGTAAATCATAATTTCTCCTGTCTAAAATTTTAATTTTCAATATAGTTTCCCAAGAAGACAAACAGCTCCGACTGCAAAGATAATTCACTCAGCAAACTGACAACTTCAGGAGAACACAAGGAGGCCTCCATATCGAAATAAAACATAAATTCGAAATCACTTCCGGGTATTGGTCTGGATTCTAATTTAGTCAGATTTAAGCCCAATGTAGAGAATTTAGCTATCATATTGTATAACGACATTGGACGATGTGGCAGTGAAAGCATTAAGCTCAGCTTGTTCGCTCCGGGGTATAGTTCAAGGTTTTTGGAAATGCAAATGAAACGAGTGTAATTGTTATCGCTTAGTTGAATATCTTCAGCTATCACATTTAGATCGTAAAGCTCTGCACATTCTCTTGATGAAATAGCCGCTATATCGGAGCACTGACTTTTAGAAACCATTTCCGCGGCCATAGCTGTATTTTCACATACGGTTATTTTAATGTTTTTTTGTTCTTCAATAAACTTAGCACACTGACCTAATGCCTGCTCATGGGAAACAATTTCTTTGATATCTTCCAGTTTCACTCCGGGTTTGGCCAGAAGCTTATGAGCAATTCTAAGCTTGTAACTTCTGGTAATGTAAAAATGGTGGTTTTTCATGAGATCATATACTGGACCCACAGAGCCGTAGGAGCTGTTTTCAATGGGGAGAATACCGTATTGGCAAAGACCTTTATCCACTGCATTAAAAACGCTTTCAAAATTATTAAAATACATAATAGAAGGAAAGTCAAAAATTTTCTCCGCTGCAAGCTGGGAATAAGAGCCTGTAACTCCTTGGCAGGCAACAACTGCTTTTTTTGGAAAGATATCCGGCGTATTGGATATCGCCTTTTCTATTTCATCTTTTAATAAAGACTCTGTATGTACGAAACGAGTCTGGTAAGAACGGCTTACATCAAAAATAGTATTGTATAAAATACGGGTATATCTATCCAGGGTATCTCCCGCCCGTTCTGATACTTTCTCTAAGATTTCCTTTTCTCTCTTACTGTTTAAGATGGGTGTCCCGGAACCTTTTTTTTCTTCTGCTATTTCTTTGGAAATCTTCATACGTTCAGTAAATAAATCTACAATTTTAACATCTATATTATCAATTTCATCTCTTAAATTCCTTAAGATCATATGGTTGTACCTCACATTTTATTTAATCAAGTCTTTCAGTAACATATTTACTTGCTCAACAGCAAATCCAGCAGGCCGATAGCCATAGCGGCTTCTACAACAGGGACAGCTCTTATCACTACACAGGGATCATGTCTGCCGGTAATCATCAATTTTTTATTCTCTTTACGGCTCAGACTGACTGACTGCTGTTCTTTAGATATGGATGGAGTGGGTTTAAAAGCCAGCCGGCAGATAAGAGGCATTCCGGAAGAAATACCGCCTAAGATACCGCCGTGGTTATTGGTTAATGTTCGTACTTCGCCGTTATCTATGCAGAAGGCATCGTTATTCTGAGAGCCCTTCAAGAGCGAACCTGCAAAGCCATTGCCGAATTCGATTCCTTTTACGGCAGGGATTCCAAAGAAAATCTGTGCCAGATGCCCTTCTATACTATCATACATAGGGCCTCCCATTCCCGCAGGAACCCCTACAGCACAGCATTCCACCACGCCACCAACAGAATCTCCTTCTGCCATAGCGGCTTTTATTACGCTTTGCATGGCAGAACCTTTTTCTGGGCTTATAACAGGAAAAGCACTTTCCCTAAGAGGGGAAAAGTCTGTTTCTCCGGCTGTTACGGGATCAAAAGGCGTATCTTGGACATCTCCCACAGAATATAGGTGAGCACCTATACTGATCCCTAAGTCTTCCAGAAGCTGCAAAGCAATAGCCCCCGCAATACATAAAGGTGCAGTCATTCTTGCGGAAAAAGGGCCTCCGCCGGACATATTGATGGTGTCCCCGTACTTGATAGATGCCGTGAAATCTGCATGGGCGGGGCGGGGGATGTCTCGAAGTGCAGAATAATCGCCGGAACGTGTATTGGTATTTTTTATTATTATAGTCAGTGGCTCCCCTGTAGTCTTACCGTTCATTAGGCCGGCTTCTACTACAGGTGTGTCCGGCTCCTTTCGGGGAGTAGTAAATATGCTGTTTCCGGGAGCTCTTCTGGATAGAAACTGCTCCATTTTCTTAAAATCAATCAGTATTCCTTCCGGCAGACCGTGAATGGTTACACCTATTTGAGGCTCATGAGAACCTCCGAAAACAGTAACTTTCAGCTTCTTTCCAAAACAGGAGGAAATAGTTACCAGTTGATTATCAGTAAAATTTTTATCCGAGGACATGGTATTCACCTCCCAGTTTAGTAAAGTCATCAAAGAACTTGGGGTATGATTTATTTACGGCCTGAGCACCGAGTATAGTAACCGGTTCCCTGCACAGTATAGATGCAATGGACGCTGCCATAACAATGCGATGATCGTTATGGCCATTGACTGTACCCCCCTGAAGCTTTCCGGTGCCGTTTATGACAAGGCCGTCTGAAAGCTCGGTAACATCTCCTCCGAGGGCCTCAATTATTTCACGAACCGTAGTTAAGCGATCACTCTCTTTAATTCTTAATCTGGAGGCATTCATAATCTCTGTAGTTCCTTGACGGGAAGCTGCCAAAACCGCGAGAACAGGAACCAGATCGGGAACATCAGATACGTCAAAGGACAATTTTTTGTTTTGATTTGACACAGCTGTAATTGTTTGCGTGAAAGAAATGATTTCTTTATCGCCTTGGGAGGAATTAAAGTTTAAATTCGAGCAAGATACCCGTTGCTGAGAAGAATCATGAACCAGTCTGCTGAGAACATCCGCAGCAATCCAGAAAGCAGCATTGGACCAATCGCCTTCCGCTGTTACTTCTCCGGGAGAAATATATTGCTGACCGCCTTTGATAAAAAATGAACATGTTTGATTCTCTTGAAATGGTTCCGAAGGTGTAAACTTTATATTGAGCCCAAAAAGCTTTAGAACTTCCAGAGTAAGCGTAATATATCCGATAGATTCCAGCTTTGATGTAATGTTTAAGGTGCTGTCTTCCTCTAACAGAGGAAGGGCAAACAATAAGCCGGTAATATATTGTGAACTTATATTTCCCGCAAGATTAAAGATACCGCCCTTTAATCGGCCGGATACAGTAAAGATTGGTCTGGATTTTTCAGTCTGGAGAGATGGAAAGGTATGAAAGGTACAGCCATGAGATTCCATTTCCTCTTTTAGAGGGGAAAGCGGTCTTTCCGGTAACCTTCCGGCGCCCCAAAAGGTAGCTTTGTTTTTTAATGCCATAGAGATGGGAAGCATGAATCGTAAAGTAGAGCCGCTTTCATTGCAGTCAAGAACTGGTTCATCATCGTTTAATTGTGATAGGCAATTTCGTGTAGCTTCCAGATCCTCATTCATATGAGAAATATTTACTTGGCAGGGAACCGCACAAAGTGAAGCCGCAATCATGAGCCTGTGGGCGTGAGATTTGGAAGCTATAGAGCTGACGGTTCCGCTTAATGGTTTTGGGATGATTTTTATATTCATAAAGCTATTTCTCCAATACTGTAATTATAAGCCGTTATTTATAAAAGTGTTTAAAAGGGATATATCTATTTTTTTCAAATAGCAATGACCTATATGAGCCGGTACAACCAATGTAATGCTTTCTCCGGTACGTTTTTTATCCTTTAAAGCCACTGCAGTGAGTTCCTCCGAACTAAAGGGACTGTTAAGGGGGAATCCAAAGTTATCAAGAGCTTGTTTTATTTCCCCAGAACAATCCACTTCACTCCATCCAAAGGCGTAAGAAGCTTTGGCGACGATCAGCATCCCCAACGCCACCCCATGGCCGTGAGTGATGGAGTATTTACTGCATTTTTCAATTGCATGGCCAATGGTATGGCCGAAATTAAGAAGCTGCCTTATTCCGGTATCCCGCTCATCCTTCATAACGATATCTCGTTTTATGCTGACACATTGCTTTACCACCTCAGTGATTATATCTGTGCAGGTGTCCCATGGTCCTTGTTTAGAGGAAGTAAAAATTTTATCTCCATGCTGTATCAGCAAATCGAATAGGGAACGGTCAATTATGGCACCATATTTTAAGGCCTCTGCGATTCCGTCCAGAAATATATCATAGGACAAGGTGGAAAAGGTGTCACAGTCACAAAGAACCAATGAAGGCTGCCAGAAAGCTCCTACCAGATTTTTTCCGCTTTCCAGGTTAACTCCGGTTTTTCCTCCTATAGAAGAGTCCACCGCAGCCAGAAAGGTTGTAGGAATTTGAACGAATTGTATTCCGCGAAGAAAAACAGAGGCGGCAAATCCGGCAATATCTCCTGTAATCCCCCCGCCCAAAGCGATTATTAAATCACTTCTGGTGAAATTATTTTCTGCCATCAGTTCTAAGGCAGAGCTTACGGTTTTTATATTCTTAGATTTTTCTCCTTTTTCGAATATAAAGGAGCAGACTTCAAAGCCCGAAGCTGTAAGGGAATTTTTGACTTCTTCTCCGTACAGCCGGTAAACCGTATCGTCTGATATGAGACACACCTTACAAGGTTCCATAACCTGTGATATATATTTTGCTGTGTCCTTTAAAAGATTTCTTCCTATTATTATTTCATAATTTCTAGAGGCTTTCACCTGAATCTTTTCCATTAAAATTTTTCTCCATCTATAATCATCTTACGTTCTTTTCCCAGCCTTAAAAGCTCTTTTAGCGTATCCCCATCGTTTTCTTTTACGGCTTTACTATATTGGCTCAGCCGTTGGATAAGACCATCTATTTCTTCGGCGAGAAATTCAGGATTATCCAGAAAAAGCTCCGCCCACATGGCTTCATTCAGCTTGGCAACTCTGGTCATATCCTTGTAGCTCCCTGCAGAGAAACCTTTGTGTTCAAGTGCAGAAGGACTTTTTATATAAGCGCTTGATACCACATGAGCCAATTGAGAAGTGAAGGCAATGACCCGATCATGCTCTTCAGGGGTAGATATCTGCGTATTTGTAAAACCGATGCTTTCACAAAGAAGCTTAATCTTCTGAACTTCTTCAATCCGAGTGCCCTTTGTGGGGGTTAAAACCATGGAAGCGTTGTTAAATAAAGCTTTTTTGGCGTGTGTAAATCCGGCATGTGCCAGTCCTGCCATGGGATGACCGCCCATAAAGATAAAACCGTTTTGTGCGGCAAGAGGTTCCAGTGCCTGACAGATAACCCGCTTGACCCCGCAGCAATCCAGGACAATAGCTCCTTTTTTTATGGAGTTGGCATGTGCCTTAACAAAGTCAATTGCGTCCTGTGGATAAAGGGCCACAATTAATAGATCACAGGAGGAAATCTGATCCTCTGTTAGCATTTCATCAATTGCGCCCATAAGAACGGCCTTTTTTATAATCGTATCTTGACGATCGTAACCGAAAACTTTATAGGGAGTGTTTTGCTTTATGGCTTTTGCCATAGAACCGCCGATAAGTCCAAGTCCGATTATTCCGATATTCATTTATCTGTCCCCCTTAAAGCTGTAAGGTAAAATTGCCCGAACTGCCTCAGCCACATCTTTAAAAGCTTCTGGTGTAAGAGATTGTGCTCCGTCGCAAAGGGCGTGAGCAGGATCATTATGAACTTCTATCATCAGACCGTCAGCACCGCAGGCTGCTGCGGCCAGAGCCATAGGCTTTACTAATTTTGCGATTCCTGTGGCGTGGCTTGGATCCACGATAATAGGCAGATGAGTCATGGACTTCAAAAGAGGAATGCTGGCTAAATCTAAAGTGTTTCTGGTGGCTGTCTCAAAGGTACGGATTCCTCTTTCACAAAGAATGACGTCTTCATTGCCCCCGGCCATAATATATTCTGCACTCATAAGGAATTCCTGTAAGGTACTGGACAATCCTCTTTTCAGAAGAATGGGCTTCTTTAAAGTTCCTAATTCTTTTAAGAGTTCAAAATTCTGCATGTTTCTTGCCCCTACTTGTATGACATCCACCTGTTCAAATAATGGCAGATGGGATATATCCATTACTTCTGTGACAATCGGCAGGCCGGAAACCTTTTTTGCTTCAAGAAGAAGCTTTATCCCCTCCTCCCTCATTCCCTGGAAAGCGTAAGGAGAAGTTCTCGGTTTAAATGCACCGCCTCGGTATAAAGCGGCTCCGGCGGCCTTTACATCCATAGCTACCTGGCAGATTTGATCTTTCGATTCAACAGAGCAAGGCCCAGCGATGATCTGAAAGTTTCCTCCGCCTATTTTAACTCCGGAAATATCTACCACAGTGGAATCCGGGTGAAATTTTTTATTTGCATTTTTATAAGGCTCTTGTATTCTTTTTACTGTTTCCACAATGTCAAGGGCGTTTATCAATTCCATATCAACTCCTGAGGTGTCTCCTATTAATCCAATAAGGGTAGTATTTGCACCTTCACTCATATGAATTCCAAGATTCATACTTTTTAACCAGGATAATAAATTGTCCAATTGTTTTTGATCGGGATTGTTTTTTAAGATAATGACCATAATATTTACCTCCAAACTAAAAAATCCGCAAGTGAATTTCACCTGCGGACTCTAACTTTTCTATGTGTTTTTTAATAGATTTATAAATCCATTAAACCAGAGTGCCCATTTTTGCAGTGAAATTCAAATAAGCCTTACTTCTAAAGTAGAAAGTAAAGCTAAAATAAAAATATTCAACTGCCCAATTAATTACATTTTTCATGGACTTACCCTTTCGATTTTGTTTTTGTTCACTAAAAATTTGTGTTATTGTGTTAGATTATACAACTTAGAGATTACAATGTAAAGGTTTTTTTGAAAATTATCTTTTTTTTTGCTCGTTGACGATTAAACTGCATAAAATGTATAATAAGGAAAAAATAAAAATAGGTATAGTTGTTTGAAAGGTAACGAAGCAATGTCACGGAAAAAAAGACCTATAAAGCTTGTTGTAATAATTACAGTGATAATTATTTTCAGCAATTTTATACCGTATACCGCCTTTGCAGAAGGAAATAATCAGTCAAATATTGTAAGAGTTGGATATTTCCAGTTGGATGGATATAATGATGTTTCACCGGAAGGATATTTCAGCGGGTATGGTTATGAATATTTAATGGAGATTGCAAAGTACACAGGGTGGACATATGATTTTGTGTATGAGAAAAAGAATGTGGAAACAAAGGAGAAGCACCGCCTCACTTATAAAGAGGCCTTGCAGATGCTTAAAGACGGAGATGTAGACTTGGTCTGCAATGTAAAGAAAACAAAAAATACGGAAGAACAGTTTTTATTTCCCAGCTTTCCAATGGCTGAGAACTACGGAATCTTATCTACCAGTGAAGATAATAATAAGTATAACAGGGAGGACATTAATTCTTTACAGGGAATAACCATCGGAGTTTTAGCAGGAAGTTCCTGTAATGATGAAATAAAAAATTATTTAGAAAAGAATAATATTCAATATCATTTAATTTCATTTTCTACAGACGAAGAAATGAAAAGGGCTTTATTTGATTCAAAAATCGTGGATGCCATATATACAAGCAATGTCAGACAATTAGAAGGAGAACGGGTAGTTTTTCGATTAAACCCCAGTGCTTTTTATGCGGTAGTGGATAAAAATCAGAATGAGCTTTGCAGTCAGTTAGATGCGGCTATGGAGGAAATAACGGTTAAATCTCCCGAGTTTTCAGGAGAATTATATAACAAATATTACAGCAGTCCACAGGATAAAAGCTTCTCTTTAACGCAAAGTGAGCAGGAATACATAAAGAATAATCCGGTTATAACGGTGGGGGTTCATGCCAATTTTATACCAATTGAGTATTATGATAAGGATAAGGGTGAAATTCAGGGTATTACCGGCGATATATTGGAAGAGATCAGCAAATCAACGGGCTTTACTTTCGAAGGAGTCATTTATGATGAGTATTCCAATAGGGAAAAAGAAAATAATGAAAGAATCCAGTTGATAGCATCCTTTGGAGCCGATTATAAATGGGCGGCAGAAAAAAATGTAAAAATGACCGCTTCTTATTTGGATATACCGGTCAGCGTGATTACCCGGTATTATGTAAAAGATTATACAGAGGAAGACCTGAAAGTAGCGGTTGTAAAAGATTATTATTTAACTGAAAAGCTTCAGGAAAGTCTAAAATATAAGCACTTCATATCATATAATAACATAAAGGAGTGTGTGGAAGCGGTTAATGACGGAAAAGCAGATATTACTTATATTCCTACGTACAGTGCGGACTATTTTAGTTCCCATGCGGCTTTTACCAGGATAAGAACTTATGCGGCACCGGATTTTAACTATAAGATTTGTTTTGCAGTGCCTGACAGCAGTGACATCCTTTTGTCTAAAATAATAAATAAGGCGATAACCAATATTCCTCAAAGTCAGATGAATAATATCGTGTTAAATAATATTTTATTTAGTGAATATCAGGATGAACCTTTTGATTATATCTACAAATATCCGGTACTTATTTTATTTGTAATCTGTGTGCTATGGCTGGGAATGTCCGCCGCCCTTTATTGTAATAGAAAGCTTGAGAAATCTGTAAAGCAGGAAATGCTGCTGAATGATAAGAAGATTCACATTGCTTTAGAACAAACCAATTTGATGGTATGGGATTATGATCTGGCAAACCGGCGCATCATAAGAACAAAGGGCAGCAGAAAATGGGCTGGACTGGAAGAAGAAACCGACAATGTTCCGGAAAGCCTGATTGAGTGCGAATATGTTCATCCGGACTGTGCAGAAGAATTTTTAAAGATGTTTGATAAAATTCTAAAGGGTGCAAAGGAAGCCTCCGGATTATATAAGCTTAAAAAAATCGGAAATGATGGTACCTGGACGGAAGACTACAGTTGG
>DKLE01000247.1:838-3744 GCA_002455605.1 Firmicutes bacterium UBA6648 | reverse complement strand
CGTCACCCAGTTCATAATGCACAATCTCACTTCCGTTTATTCCTATGGCCCTGCTCTCACTTCCTTCCTCAAGAAGCTCTACCGCTTTATAAGCCATTCGGCTGGCTAACATCCGGTCTCTTGCCGTAGGAGAACCGCCTCTTTGAATATATCCCAGAACTACTATTTTAGTCTCCATACCCGTTCTTTCTTTCAAAGTTTCTGCCAGCTCCTGAGTAGACATATCAATACCTTCTGCCTTTACAATAATGTTGTGCAGTTTTCCTCTGTTTCTTCCTTGGATCATTTTTCTGCAGATAGCATTTATATCTACATCTACTTCAGGAATTAAAATAGTTTCCGCACCGCCCGTAAGCCCTGCATAAAGCGCAATATCTCCGCAGTGTCTTCCCATTACCTCGATTACTGTTGTTCTTTCATGGGAGGAGGAAGTATCCCGTATGTTACTGATAGCAGAAAGAACTGTATTGACAGAGGTATCAAATCCTATTGTATAGTCGGTATACCCTAAATCATTATCAATGGTTCCCGGCAATCCCATAACAGTAATGCCCTTTTGGGCTAAATCCAAACCTCCCTTTAAAGATCCATCTCCGCCTATTACCACTAACCCTTCTATACCAAAGCTCTCCAGCATTTGTTTCGCTCTCTTCTGACCTTCTTCCGTCATAAACCGTTCACTTCTTGCTGTTCGAAGAATTGTGCCTCCCTTATGAAGAATATCGGAAACAGAAGAAATATTCATCTGCTTTATATCGCCGTCAATCAGCCCCTCATATCCCTTTTCAATTCCATATACTTCCATTCCAAGATAAATAGCACCTCTTACTGCTGCACGAATGGCCGCATTCATACCCGGAGAATCGCCTCCGCTTGTTAATACTCCTATTTTTTTCATAACCATTACCTCCGCTTTATTAGATAGTATAGCCATTTTCTCCAATAATTTATTTTAATATGCAATCATAATTTTATATTTTCTTTTCCAACCAATGCTTCAATAGCATGTATAAAGGCTTCATTGGGCTCCACCCATAAATCTCGATTGGTTTTAAACTTTTTCCCTGATTGCTCTATGTAAATCATGACTGGTTTTTCTCCTTTATTGGCAACTATTAATTCCTTAATAGTACTTAACCCCTTCGTCTCTTCTACACGCCTCGGGATCTTAATCTTTACCATATTGTCTTTTTCCCCGCCGCCAAAGGCATCGATATGTACGATCTTATCCGCCAGAATTTTGGGCGCTTCATCTTCCTTAAAGTTCACCGTACCTCTTATGACTAAAATACTCTCCTCTTTAATCAGCTGCAAATATTTCTCATATACATTAGGGAATACCACTACCTCGATTTGCCCATACAGATCTTCAATATCCAAAAAGGCCATTTGTTTATTATTCTTTGTTACTAAGGTTTTCTTTCCGCTTACAATACCTGCTATGGTAGCTTTCATACCATCTGTTACATTTTCATCCGTATCTGCATGAGCCAGTTCTTCCGCTGTTACTGAAACAATTCGGTCAATTTGTTCTTCATAATTTTTCAGCGGATGGCTTGTTAAATAAACACCCAGCATTTCTTTTTCCATAGCCATTAAGCTTTCCTGGGGAAGTTCTGCAACATCGGGAAGCTTTCCTGCAACAGAGTCTACCTCCATCTCTTCACTATTAAGCTGAAATAAAGAAATTTGTCCTTCAATATTTTTCTTTGAATTATTTTGGGCGGATTCCAGCAGGCTCTCATATACCGACAAATGCTGTGCTCTGTTTTCATTAAGGCAATCAAAGGCCCCTGCTTTTATTAGACTCTCTACAGCTTTCTTGTTGATCTCATGAATGTTTACATTGGAAATGAACTGAAAAATGTCCTTGGGTTTTCCCTTGCTTTCTCTGGACTTTATTATTTCGTCTATTACTCCTGCACCTACATTCTTTACACCCAACAGCCCAAAATGTATCTTTCCGTCTACAACAGTAAATTTTTTACTGCTGTCAATAATGCTGGGAGGAAGCACTCCGATGCTCATTTCATTGCAATTGCGAATATACTTTGCAATTTGAACCCCGTCACCCATTACACTTGTCATAAGGGCTGCCATAAATTCCACCGGATAATAGGCCTTTAGATATGCCGTCTCGTAGGCGACAACCGCATAGGCTGCAGCGTGTGATTTATTAAATGCATACTCAGCAAAGCTTACCATTTGATTAAATATTTCCCCGGCAATGTTCTCCGGTATTCCATTTCTCACACAACCTGTAATCTCAATATTTCCCTGCTCATCGTCTTTTCCATGAATAAAATACTCTTTTTCTTTTAGCATGACATCCATCTTTTTTTTCCCCATGGCACGGCGCACCAAATCGCTTCGCCCATAGGTATAACCCGCCAGCTCACGTACAATTTGCATTACCTGCTCTTGATACACTAAGCAGCCATAGGTTACTGATAAAATCGGTTCCAAGCTTTCATGAAGGTATTCAATGCATTCCGGATTTTTCTTATTCAGAATATAGTTGGGAATAGAAGCCATTGGACCCGGTCTGTACAGGGAAATTCCTGCCACAATATCTTCAAAGCAGTCCGGTCTTAAGTTTTTCATAAATTGAGTCATGCCGCCACTTTCAAGCTGGAATACGCCTTGAGTATTTCCTGCAGATATCATCTCATAAGGTTTCGGATCATCATAGGTCATTCTGGAAAAATCAATTTCTACTCCATGATTTGTTTCAATCATTTCCAGGGCATCCCGAATAACGGTTAAGGTTCTCAGCCCCAAAAAGTCCATCTTTAAAAGTCCCAGTTCTTCAATTGTCGTCATGGTAAACTGCGTGGATATACCCTTATCAGCCAAATATAACGGGACATATTCATCAATGCTTTTTTTTGAAATCACTACACCGG
>DKLE01000247.1:0-606 GCA_002455605.1 Firmicutes bacterium UBA6648 | reverse complement strand
TTTTTGAAATCACTACACCGGCAGCATGAGTGGAAGCATGTCTGGGCATACCCTCCAACGCTTTGGCCATGTCTATTACCTGCGCAACCTTCTTATCACGGTCATAAGCAGCTTTTAACTCCGGATTCATCTCCAGTGCTTTTCCTATAGTCATTTTTAAATCAAAAGGTACGGCTTTGGCTATGGCATCGGTTTCTGCATAGCTCATGTTTAAAGCACGCCCCACATCTCTTATGGCAGCCTTTGCTTTCATGGTTCCAAAGGTGATAATCTGGGCTACCTTATCTTCTCCATATTTCTCTATTACATAATTGATAACCTCCTGCCTTCGTTCATAGCAGAAGTCAATATCAATATCCGGCATACTGATTCTTTCAGGATTTAAGAATCTTTCAAAGATAAGAGAATATCGTATGGGATCGATATCAGTGATTTTCAGTGCATAGGCTACAATGCTCCCGGCTGCCGAGCCTCGTCCGGGTCCTACCATAATCTTATTTTCTTTAGCGTAATTTATAAAATCCCAAACAATAAGAAAATATTCCACATATCCCATTTTCTCAATTACTGATATTTCATATTGAAATCTCTCCCATATTTCAGGTG
>DKLE01000275.1:17382-19112 GCA_002455605.1 Firmicutes bacterium UBA6648 | reverse complement strand
TCAATTTCGGAGGAATTGCTGATGAAAAGTATTTTAGTTGTGGATGACAGCCAATTTAATTTAATGGTTGTTCAGAATGCATTAGAGAAAGAGTATGAAGTTAACACAAGGCTGAGTGGAAAAGAAGGAATTAAATTTGCAAAGAATAATCCGGTGGATTTGATTTTACTTGATATAGAAATGCCGGAGCTTAGCGGAATCGAAACAATTAAGTTATTAAAAAAGGATTCAAGGCTGTCCAAAACACCTATTATATTTTTAACAGGGCTGTCTGATCATGAGGTGGAGAGAATTTGCCTTGATTTGGGTGCAAGAGACTTCATAACAAAACCCTTTAACGTACCTGTTATGATGCAGCGGATTAAGATGGTTCTGGAGTTAGAAGAGCTGAGAAAAAATTTAGAGAGACAGGTGCGGTACAAGACGGAAGAGTTGGAACGATTAACAGCAAAAATTATTACGACTTTTTCCAACAGCATTGATCCAATCACTGAGTTATGGAGCAGAATGTATATAGAGGAAAAGATTAATTCGGCGATTAGTCAGTTTTCCCTTCAGGGTGCATTGGCAGTGATAGATATTGATAATTTCAGATTAATTAATGATGCTTTAGGCTTTGAGCAAGGGAATGCGTGTTTAAGAATAGTGGGACAGGCAATCAAAAATGCCGTTTCGGAACCCAATATTGCGGCAAGAGCTTTCGCAGATGAGTTTTTGATATATTTCCCTAAAGTAAATACAAAGGAAGAAGCTGAAATGGCCATAAAAGATATTTTTAAGGAAGCAGAGACTGCACTGGGAAAAAATAAATTTTGCGGCGTTACCTTGTCAGCAGGTTTGGCGATGACTGTAGAAACTGGTGAAAGCTTTGATTCCCTTTATTATTACGCAGAAAAGATGTTACATACTATTAAGCTGAATGGTAAAAACTGTATCGGATTTTATAGTCAGAAAGAAGAATGAAAATGAGCGAGAGCAGCGATTTTACAGACCCCTTTAAGTTTAAAATTTTAAAATAGGGGGTCTGGAGTGGAAAAATCGATTTTTTCAATTTTTATCAATATTTCGGTTATAAAATAATCAGGATTTTGTGTCGTCCAATAATCGATTACGAAGCGTTCATAAGCTTCGTCAGCACAGCTGTAATTATTTTTGGAAGCCCAGTCATAGATTTTATGATACGCAGTCAGCAGGGTTTCATGAGGGCCGATGTGGTAACAGGAAGCAAAAATCTGTCCGCCGAAGGATTTTGTTTTTGTTTCGGGAGTGACCTTTAAAATGGGCTTTTGCATAATCGTTACTTGAGTTTTTCGTTGTTCTAACCGTGATTTTAAAGAGGGAAAGTTTAAGAGGATGACCCCGGCCACTTCATTACTCAAAGATTCCATATAGTTTGTAAAGTCAATATTGATAATTACTTCTTTATAATTGTAGCTAAAGTTTTGCTCCATATAGCAGAACTCGGAAGGTTCCAGGTATTTTACTGACACTTGAGTAATATCGTTTTTTTTGATCAGATCCGCTTCAATAATAAGCTGAAGCCAACTTTCTATGGCAGTATATTTTTTATATATGCTTTTATTGATTATTTTTAGCTCATCAAATTTTTGTTTAAATAACTTTTCATGTATCGTAAAGGAATTTTCATCTACGATTTTCTTTATGTCCTCTAGGGAAAAGCCCATCTGCTTATAATATTTAATAACCGGGATATACATTAGGGTTTCTTT
>DKLE01000275.1:0-17341 GCA_002455605.1 Firmicutes bacterium UBA6648 | reverse complement strand
AGGGTTTCTTTGCTGTAAAAACGATAGTTGTTCTCCCCAAGCTTATCCGGATGTATCAGTCCGATTTTATCGTAAAACCTTAAAGTATTTGCCGGTACATTGCAGAGTTTACTAGCCTGTCCAATAGAGTAATATTCTTTTTCATCTTTCATATCAAAAACCTCGGAGAGTGTATTTTTTCTTAACATTATAGCATAGGTGAGTTTTCCTGTTAATTATTTTACTTAAAATAAAGTTAAAAGCATACTATGCGTAGGTCGACTACATAGTATGCTTTTAACTTGAACGAAGTTTTTTGGTTATTTGTATCATCAACTATAGTATAAACGTTTCCCTATGATATAAAGTCAATAGGATTTTTTAAAATTTTAACGTTTTTTCTTGTAATTTTTTCAGGACAAATAGCGTAAATATATTCTATTATGTTTAAGAACAATGGATAATATACACAAACTTGCCGGAATGTTTAAAATATTACTATTATTTTGCAGAATCTGTAAATGATAGAACCTTCCCCTAGCATTAAGGTTGGGTGCCATAATTGCATTTCATGCATATATTATTATAGGTGGTGGTACTATGGATTTAGCCAAGATAAGTCCCTTTCAGCTCATTATTATAGCGACACTTTTGTCTCTTTTAATCTCAGAGGGCAAAGACTCAGACGAGCTGAATGCTTACGGAAATTTAATTGTAGCAATAGGAGGCCTTGTGTTGGCTGTTGCAGCGCAGCAAGATCTAATAGATTCTAGAAATAAAAAAGGAGAAGACGGCTAGATGCATTAAATAGAATTAATTTCTCCTGACCATAGTAAACGTACCTGCTAAGTCATGAAAAATAAAATGGTTAACAATATTTTTTACAGAGGAGTGTAATCTATTGAATAAATATAAAATCTGTGTATATGCAATTAGTAAAAACGAAGAGAAATTCGTAGATCGATGGATGGACGCAGTCTCCGAGGCAGACCAGGTTATTGTAACGGATACCGGTTCTACGGATGGCACGGTAGAAAAATTGCGCAGCCGGGGAGCTGTTGTATATGAGGAAAATATTTCACCTTGGAGATTTGATACAGCACGGAATATTGCATTAGCCCATGTACCGGAAGACGCAGATATTTGTGTATCCAATGATTTGGACGAAGTATTTGAACCGGGTTGGAGAGAAAAATTAGAGGGCTCCTGGAGGCCGGAATATACCCGGGTAAGCTACTTGTTTACATGGAGCTATAATGCTGATGGTTCACCCAGTAAACAATTCCCCATGGAAAAGATACACAAAAGACATGGATTTCGATGGGTTCGGCCAGTTCATGAGATTTTGGAATACCATGGACCGGGAGAAGATCGAATGGGTTGGATAAACGGGCTTGTTCTTAATCATTATCCGGACTTATCAAAACCGAGAGGACAGTATTTGCCGTTGCTGGAGCTGTCCGTACAGGAAAATCCGTGGGATGACAGGATTATGTTCTGGCTGGGACGTGAATATATGTATCACGGAAAATATGATTTATCTATTCAAACCCTGAAAAAACATTTGGAGCTTTCTTCTGCAAAATGGGATGAAGAACGCAGTGCGTCCATGCGCTTTATTGCATACTGCTATGAAGCCAAAGGAGAGCAGAAGGAAGCAAAAACCTGGTTGTTTCGTGCTATAGCTGAATGCCCTAATGTAAGAGAGCCTTATCTCGGTCTAATAAAAACAGGATATAAGGAAGGAAATTGGCCGCTGGTTTATGCCATGGTTAAAAACGGCTTAGCCATACACCGTAAAACCGGAAGCTACCTGGTGGATCCGGAGTGCTGGGGCTTTGCTTTTTATGATTATGGAGCCATCAGCGCCTATCGACTAGGATTATATCAGGAAGCCTTAAGCTACGCAAAAAAAGCATTGGAAATAGAAGGAACAAATGAAAGATTAAAGAGCAATTTAGAAATAATTGAAAAAGAGATGAACAAAAATGTTGGAAAAGAGGCTTTGTCATGAGCAAATATAAAATATGTGTTTATGCCATATGTAAAAATGAAGAAAATTTTGTGGATAAATGGATGGATTCTATGAACGAAGCAGATTTAATTGTAGTAACGGATACCGGTTCCTCTGATAACACGGTCCAGAAGCTACAGCAAAGGGGTGCAATTGTTTATGTGGATGAAATCAAGCCTTGGCGTTTTGATGTGGCACGAAACATCTCTCTGGAGCATGTTCCTGAGGACGTGGATATATGCGTATGCACCGACCTGGATGAATGCTTTGTGCCGGGATGGAGAGAAAAGCTGGAGGACGCCTGGAGGAAATATACCCCCATCCATAAGGGGCCCATTGCCAAGACTGGAAGATATCTTTACAATTGGAGCTTAAAACCGGATGGAACGCCGGAGATTCAGTTTAATTATTTCAAGGTACATGAGAGACATGGTTTCCGTTGGAAATGTCCGGTACACGAATATATTCAATATGAAGGAACTTTACCGCTGGAAAAAGTATTCATCAGCGGAATGGTACTGAATCATGAACCAGACCCTGCTAAATCACGAGGATCCTATATAAACCTGCTTGAGCTTGCTGTGGAAGAAGAGCCTCAAGATGAACGGATGAGATACTATCTTGGCAGAGAATATCAGTACAAAGGTCAGTGGGATAAATGTATCCACACATTAAAAGAGTACCTTAATCTTCCTTTTGCTTCATGGAATGATGAGAGATGCGCGGCAATGCGTTTAATTGCAAGGGCTTATTTTAAGTTAAAGAATATACGGGCTGCCTATGCTTGGTATTATCGTGCCATTGCTGAAAAGTCTGATATGCGTGAGCCCTATGTGGAGTTTGCTCAAATATGCTATGAGCTTCGGGATTGGCCCATGACATTTTTTTTAACAAAAGAAGCTTTAAAAATTAAGGAAAAATCTGCTACCTATGTAAACACGGGCTATGCATGGGATTTTACGCCGGATGATTTATGTTCGATTTCTGCATACAATATGAAAATGAAAGCTGAGGCCTTAGAACATGCCCGAAGAGCACTCAGCTATGCTCCGGATAATGAACGATTGAGAAATAATGTGAAAATAATAGAAGGAGCAGGGTTGTCTGATTAAAGTCATCTCTGAAGGATGGGAATATTATAAAAAATAAGTTCCAGTTTTTTTAAATGTTATATTGACATTCAACAAAACTGCAATATAATGCTAGATAGGTCTATATATCAAAACCATAACAGATATGGAGATTGCTTCTATTGTTGTATTATATTTTCAAAGGGAGTTTAATAGTAAAATGAGTAATGGTCTTAAATTTAGGTTAAAATACTTCTTATTTGATTTGATACTAACTATTGCAATAACATCTTGCTTTTATTATTTCAGCCCTAATATTCAAATGTTTGGGTTAAAAGGTCTTGTGGGGCTGTGGCTGATATTGCCTACAGCTATTCAGATTTTTGGTAAATTTGATTTTAAAAAAGATGTTTAAGATTTTTCAGGATTCACATTACTTTTAATATATTTAACCAGCAAAAATAAAGCCGGCTTCGTTGATGAAGCCGGTTTTATCCATTTTTATAATGATTCTAAGTTATTCTATTGTAACGCTGTGTAAAAAATAAGCCCCAGAGCCGCCCCCATGCATATAGTTGTATTGATAGCTGATTGTAATTTTATCATTCTCGTATTTGTGGGCCGCAAGCTGTTTCCTTACAGTAGACGTGAAGCTTTCTTTTCCGGAAAAAAGCTTAAAAAATGATGTGGTTCCGGCAATAGAAGCCCCGTCCTGAAGAAGCTTAGTAAACATGACAGACCCTTCCTGTGTTAGTTTTGATGCAATTGCCGTTTCAGCAAAGCCGATACTTACCGAAGCCGCAATTTCACCAGCTATTGCTCCGGCAAGGAGACCAAAAGCAATATTAACAATATAGCTTTCAGAATATTTTCCGAAGGTATCATCGTAGGTGTTGATAACGCTGTTAATGGCTGAACGTTTTACCACGGCCTTGCCTTTAACAACCGATTGTGTAACCTTATTAGAGGGCCAATATATGGCATTTTTCCCAAAAGTGGGTTCCGCTGCAGCTTTAGCAGCAGCTAAAGTTTCATAACTTTCCTTATTCATCTTCCTACCTCTTTTCGTCTATTGACCAATTGATTTAACTTACACCTATAAGAACGATTTTAAATTCGTATTGTAAACCTGAAGAGGAGTATAAGCGTTTGCAAACCACGGAAGCTTTAGTATATAATTTGCATTAAATGTGGAAAGATACCAACCCTTAATAATATAATGGAGACTTGAGAGCAAGGAGAAGAATCGATTATGAAAGAAAAAAAATATTCAGGAATACATATAAGTGATAGTTCTGACACCGATAAAAACACCCATATTCATGAAGGCATAACACACGAACATAAACATCAGCATCAGCAGACAAAAACGGTATTAAACCGCCTGTCTCGCGCAAAAGGCCATTTGGAAGCAGTGAGACGTATGGTGGAGGACGGAAAGGATTGCAGTGAAGTTTTGATTCAATTGTCTGCGGTAATAGGAGCTCTTAATAAAACAGGAAAAATCATTTTGGAGGATCACATTGAAAATTGCATTGTGGAGGCAGTGGAATCGGGCGACAGAACTGCAATAGAAAACTTGAATATGGCTATCAGCCGTTTCATCAAATAATAAAAAATTTATATCCCCCATGGTGGCTTGTGGAATACGGAAAATCAATTATACTTAATTAAGAGTGCAGATATGAGCGGCTTATGCATGTTTACTGTAAAATAAATATTGTAAACAATCGGAGCTGAAGCTGAAAATAAGATTAATTGAAAAAGGAGACCACAATGAAAAGGAAGAAGTTAACAGCCTCGATAATGGTACTTATACTAGCCGTTATAGGTATGTCGGGATGCGGTCAATCGGGAGAGGCACAAAGCAGCGCCAGAGAAGAAAGAATGGCAAATAATGAATTAATTGTTGCTATAGGCAGTGAACCGGAGACCGGGTTTGATTCTACTGCAGGAAGTCATGGAGCTATCACAAAGATTTTTTTCTCTACCTTATTCAAAAGAGATAAAGAGCTTGGATGGACTACCGATTTGGCAACCGGATATCAGGTTGCTCCGGACAAGCTTACTTGGACGGTTACTTTGCGGGATGATGCCTTATTTACCGATGGAACTAAAGTAAAAGCAGAAGATGTAGTCTATACTTATGAAACAGCAAAAAACTCAGGGGCAGATATTGATCTAACCATGATAGACAGTATGAAAGCTGTAAATGATATAACAGTAGAATTTAAGCTGACCAAGCCATATTCGCCATTTATTGAACGGCTGGCCTATTTGGGAATTATACCGAAACATGCACATGATCAAAGCTTTAAAGACAATCCGGTTGGCTCCGGACCATATAAGCTTGTTGAATGGAATAAAGGACAGCAGGTAATTGCAGTAGCAAACGAGAATTACTATGGAGAAAAACCAAAAATTAAAAGGCTAACCATGGCATTTTTGAACACCGATACAGCTTTTGAGGCAGTAAAAAATGGAACAATAGATATTGCTGCTGTTAATGGAATTCTGGCTGAACGGAAAATACCAGAGACAAAAGTGATGGATATAGCCAGCATTGAATGCTACGGCGTTTGTTTTCCCATGATTGCAAATGAAGGTAAAAAGGCGAAAGACGGAGCAGAAATAGGTAACAATGTGACCAGTGATATCGCCGTTCGTAAAGCTTTAAATACAGCTATAGACAGAGAAAAGATAGTATCCGGTATATTAAACGGATATGGAAGCGTATCAACCACCGGACTTGAAAAGATGCCTTGGCTGAATGAAAATACAATTTTGGATCCGTCCGAATATGGCGATCTAAGAGCTGCAAAAAAAATATTAGCGGATGGAGGCTGGGAAGATACCGACAATGACGGGATAGTGGAAAAAGATGGACAAAAAGCAGAGTTTAAGCTGCTGTATACAGAAGGTGTTTATCGTCAGGAAATGGCATTGGAATTTGTTAAAACAGCGGATCAAATCGGTATTAAGGTGAATTTGGAAAAGGTAACATGGGATACAATTTTACCGGAAATTCACAAAGAAGCGGTTCTCTATGGCTTTGGTTCCGGTGATCCCTCTGAATTATATAATTTATATTATGGGAGATGTGCAGGAGGTACTGTGCCGTGGGACAATTCGGGTTGCTATAACAATCCTTCTGTAAACCAGTGCATTGATAAAGCTCTCAATTGTACTAATGAAGAGGAAGCCATTAACTATTGGAAAGAGCTTCAAGGATATGCTTCAGTTAAAGGCGACGCTCCCTACTGCTGGCTGGTTAATGTAAACCATGTTTATTTAGCGGCTGAGAGACTTAGTCTTGGAAAGCCGGTTGTTCAGCCTCATGGAGGCAGAATTTTTGATAATATCACAGAGTGGACATGGGAGAAGTAGATAAGACGGCGCAAAGAAAACGTATTATTTTTAAACCTGTTCCTGTAGAGCAGACGGAGTATAATATGGAAAAAACAAGTGCAGGAAAATTGATCTTTCACAAGCTTATAAGACTGCTCACGCTGCTAATGGCATTGTGCGTTATTACTTTTATCTTAATGGAGCTGTCTCCCATTGATCCGGTGACAGCCTATGTGGGTGCCAGTACTAATGTGGGAGCAGAACAAAGAGACTTGATTGCTGAGCATTGGGGTCTGAACAGGCCGCCTGGAGAACGGTTTATGGCGTGGCTTATATCCGCGATTCAGGGAGATTTGGGTATTTCAATGATTTACAGGAGGCCAGTCTTAGAGGTAATCGGACAAAAATTTATATCCACCGTGGCACTTATGAGCATAGCCTGGGTTTTATCCGGAATTCTTGGATTTATATTAGGGATTATAGCCGGAGTGAAAGAAGGAAAATTAGCAGATAAATTGATAGGATCTTATTGTCATATCTTGATCGCAACACCCACTTTTTGGCTGGGGATGTTATTTGTCATGATTTTTGCCGTAAAACTCAACTGGTTTCCCGCAGCAATGAGTGCTCCCATTGGGGTTTTAACTCAAGATGTCAGTTTTTTAGATAAAGTATCCCATATGATTTTACCGGCACTTACTTTAAGCGTGACAGGAATAGCCAACATTTGCCTGCATACGAGAGAGAAAACCATAGAAGTGCTGCGTTCAGATTACATCCTATTTGCCAGGGCACGGGGAGAAAGTACAAGAGATATTGTTTTTAGACATATTTTAAGAAATGTTGCAATTCCCGCAGTAACGCTTCAATTCCTTTCATTCAGCGAGCTGTTCGGAGGGACTATATTTGTGGAACAGGTATTTTCTTATCCCGGGCTTGGGCAAGCAGTGGTACAGTCAGGGCTAAGAGGAGATTTACCTTTGCTGATGGGAATTACTCTAATAAGTCTTATTTTTGTATACACAGGGAATCTTACAGCCGATATTTTGTATCGAATTATTGATCCCAGAATCAGGGAGGGAATTCATACGTAATGCAAAACAACCACTTAAAAATTAATAGATATATTATAGGGCTTGACATGAGCGTCATAGGGATAAGAGAAAGAACAATCCTGTCTATCGGTATTTTTTCTGTATGTTTTATTGGTTTAGTAATAGCAGGCAGTGTAATAAGTGACAAAGCGTTATATGTAGATATTGCCAATGTTTTTGCTCCCCCAAGCAGGGAGCATTTTTTCGGAACGGATTGGATAGGACGTGATATGCTGCTTCGAACAGCAAAGGGATTAAGTATAAGCATGAAGATAGGTCTGCTGTGTTCGGTTACGAGCAGCCTAATTGCTGTGGCTTTCGGCATAGCCGGACCAATGATGGGAAAAAAAGCAGATGCCTTTATTTCGTGGCTAATCGACTTAGCCTTATCTGTTCCTCATACGCTTGTTATTATTTTAATTTCTGTTGCCTGCGGAGGAGGCTTAAAGGGGATTGTCATTGGAGTTACGGCTACCCACTGGACTTCGCTGACGAGAATAATCCGGGCTGAAGTGATGCAGCTTAAAGAGGCTGAATATACAAAAATATCCAAGAGGCTGGGTAAAAGTAATTTTTTTATAGCTAAGGAGCATATTTTACCACACATTATTCCTCAGCTGGCAGTAGGAACTGTTTTAATTTTTCCTCATGCCGTACTTCACGAAGCTGCTGTTACCTTTCTGGGATTTGGGCTGCCCGCCCATGAACCGGCTATTGGCGTGATCCTTTCAGAGTCCATGAAATATCTCACCGGTGGGAAATGGTGGCTGGCATTTTTTCCGGGTGCCAGTTTAGTGTTGATTTCCATGATGGTGAATGGAATCGGAGACGGTATCGAGAAATTAATAAATCCAAAAACTACGCACATGCGCACATAGGAATAGGAGTACCAGATGGAAAAGGGAGCGATCTTGAAAGTAAATAACTTGGGGATATCATTTACACAATATACAAAAGGGCTGCGAAGGCAGGAACTGAAAGTGATTGATAACTTAGATATTGAACTGTATGAAGGGGAGATATTAGCCGTTGTGGGATCCAGCGGATCGGGAAAAAGCTTGCTGGCTAACGCTATCCTTGGAATCTTGCCTGAAAATGCTGCCCTAGAGGGGGGTATATATTATAAAGGCGGGCTTTTGTATCAAAGAGACAAGGAGAAACTGCGGGGCAGAGAGATTGCATTGATTCCGCAGTCTGTGAATTCTTTAGATCCACTGCGGCGAGTAGGAGATCAGATCGGTCTATCAATAAAAAATAGAAAAGAGCGAGATAAGATTATTGAAAATATATTCCAAAAATATGACTTAGAAAAAGAAGTTGTAAATTATTATCCGTATCAGCTGTCCGGAGGTATGACCAGAAAGATATTATTGGCTACGGTACTAGCTTGCGATGCCAAGCTCATTATTGCTGATGAACCCACTCCAGGGCTGGACGAGTTTTCTTTAAAAGAGATTTTAGAAGATTTCAGAGAATTGGCTGATAGGGGGCGGGCACTCTTGATGATTACCCATGATATAAAAGCAGCCTTAATGATTGCGGATAAAATTGCTATTTTTTATGCCGGAACAACGCTGGAGATTGCAGATGCAAAAGATTTCAATGGTGACGGGAACAGGTTAAGGCATCCGTATACCAAAGCTTTAAATCAGGCAAGAGCAGATATGGAGTTTTTACCGATTAAGGGAACACAGCCGTTTCCGTCTAAACTTCCTTCCGGCTGTCTTTTTTCAGATAGATGCAGCGTAAAAAGTGACAGATGCCAAAATGAGAGACCGGAGTTAAGGCTGCTTCGAGGCGGAAAGGTGAGATGTTTCAATGCAACTTAGAGCGGAAAATATCAATTTTGGATATAAACAAGGAGCATATGTTTTAAAAGATTTTAATTTTTATATTGAAAGTGGAGAAGTGGTTGGCATAGTCGCACCCAGCGGGTATGGAAAGACTACTCTGGCAAAGCTTTTGGCCGGGTATGAACGCCCGGAAAGAGGGAAGGTAACTCTAGACGGAAAGGAGATGGGAACGGATGATGGGTATTATCCGGTGCAACTAATTTTTCAGCATCCGGAGAAGGCAGTAAATCCTAAGTGGAAGATGAAAAAGATATTAGCAGAAGCTAAGATAACATCTGAGGCTTTAATGGAATCAATGGGCATTGAAACTGATTGGCTGGAACGATGGCCCAGTGAGCTGTCGGGAGGTGAACTGCAGCGTTTCTGCGTGATTAGAGCTTTGTCAGAGAGAACAAAATTTATTATTGCGGATGAAATGACAGCAATGGTGGATACAATTACCCAAGCACAGATTTGGAGCACAGTCCTGGAGTTTTCCAGAGTGAACCACATTGGTGTAGTGGTAATAAGTCACGATCAGTCCTTAATAAAAAAAATTTGTCACAGAGTAGTAAATCTGGAGATAAAAGAATAACCTTTTGATAAAATTCATAACCCTCTTTTGACTGGAATATCTTTATATGTGGAGATTTGACTCAGAGGAGGTTTTTTTATGTATAGAGTTGTAGTAATCGGCGGCGGTTGGTCAGGCTGTGCGGCGGCTGTAGCCGCGCGTAAAGCAGGAGCCTCGGTAGTACTGATTGAAAAGACTGATTTACTTTTAGGCCTAGGTAATGTGGGCGGAATTATGCGTAATAACGGGAGGTTTACTGCGGCTGAAGAAAATATTGCATTAGGTGCATCGGAGCTGTTTCAGATAACGGACAGTTGCTCCAGACATAGAAATGTTGATTTTCCGGGCCATAAACATGCCAGTCTGTATGATGTCATGAAAGTGGAACCTCAGGTTAGAAGACTGCTGAAGGATATTGGTGTTGAAATACATATCATGACAAGGGTTATAGATGTAGTAACCGAAATGGCTGAATTGCCAGAAGAGAAACCAAAAAAATATATAAAAAGTCTCATCGTTACAAATGGAACTGGGCTTGGGCAAAAAAATATGGAAGTGCAAACTATAGAGGGGGATGTTTTTATTGAATGCACAGGATCTACAGGACCGTATTCATTAAGACAATAATGTACATATAAAAATTTTGGACAAGCTGTCAGTTCCTTGAATGCCTGTCACAATAGGCATACCAAAGCGTTTTGCAGACGATAGGTCTTAACAGAAAAGATCGCATCTGCATAAAATAAAATAAGTTCAATTGTGAACGCATTTTGGTATAGAGCGTGTTGGATATGGAGAGTGCTGATTATGTACAATTTTTTACAAGGGTTGACAGGACACATCGTTACACCATTTGGACCTATATATAATGAAGCGAGACAGGGCTATAACAGAGCAGTACAGCAATATCCTTTAATAATCGTATATTGTGAAACCAAACATGATGTAGTAAATGCTGTGGTTTGGTCCAGAAAACATGGTGTTCCCATTCGTATACGAAGCGGCGGACATAATTATGAAGGATATTCAAACGGAGATTGTACTTTGGTAATTGATATCAGCAGATTAAATAGATTAAAAATAAATGAATGCAAAAACCGATTATATGCTGAGAGCGGCGTAACCAACAGACAGGTATACCGGTTTGTTGGCTCGAGAGGATATCCGTTTCCAGGAGGAACTTGTCCTACTGTTGGAGTGAGCGGATATGTACTGGGAGGCGGCTGGGGCCTTTCCTGCCGCATTTTAGGTCTTGGATGTGACAGCCTGGAAGAGATTGAAATGGTGAATTATAAAGGCGAGATTATAAAGGCTAACCGTATTGTTAATTCGGATCTTTTCTGGGCATGCCGGGGAGCAGGGGGAGGGAATTTCGGGGTTATAGTATCTATGCTTTTTAAGCTTCCTCCGAAAATCAGTAAAGTTACTTTGATAGAAATTGATTATCTGCATGTTAATTCTCAGGAGCAGAAACGGTTTCTGTATGTTTGGCAAAAATGGCTGAAAACAGCTGACAGCAGGGTGACCTTAATATCCAGAATCTACAATTCTGTCAATGATGGCCTGTCAATGTTGGTGAGAGGGATATTCTACGGAGAGCCAAAAGAAGCGAAAAAAATTGTTGCTGATTTTTTGCGGTTTCAAAAGACCAGATACAATTTTGAATATCTTACTTTTCTAGAGGCAGTAACTATCATTGGAAGTGTATACCCTTCCTCAGAAAAATTTCAATCAGTAAGCCGTTTTGTTTTAAAAGATTTTAATTCTGATGAAATATCAGAACTCGTTGAATTAATTAAAAATCGGGCAAAAGGTTCTGTCTTTGCAGGGTTATCCATGTATGCACTAGGTGGTAAAGTATCAAAAGTAAAAACAAATGATACCGCTTTTTTTTATCGAAAAGCAAGCTATATTATTTGGTTAGAGACGGTATGGGAAGAATCCAGGTATGCAGAAGACAACCGAAAATGGATCAGTTGCCGAACACCATATCTGGAGTCTGTGACTACAGGTTCCTATGTTAACTTCCCTTATAAAAAGCTCCCAGACTATTTAAAAGAGTATTATGGAGGGCATGTTAAGCTGCTGAAAAAAATTAAGAAACAATATGATCCATTCAATGTTTTTACTTTTCCGCAAGGTATCAAAGGAAAATGCAGCTATGGATATCCTATTGCAGTTGCGCCATATTTGCCGGAACTATGCAAAGAAAAAATCATGCATCAAACAAGCGATGTAAGGTGCAGAGGGTTTCGATATGTTTCAAAGAGAAATAGATGATATAGAATAAATTTCGTTAATTTATAGCAATGATAAGGGGGCCGATAGATAAACGGCCCTTTACAGTATAGAAAATATTAGGGAGAAATTTAAAAAATTAATAGGAGATGACATTAATAATGTATAACATCAAATCCAGAAAACTATCACATAAAATATTTAAGAAACCACAGGTATGGAGTTTTGCTTCAGCCCCTTGTCTCCACCCTATGAAGGTCTCTATAAATATAAATAAACCAGGAACCGCACCCGGGTTAATATTTGTTGCACCATATACTTCATATGAAGCAGCTATGATCGGGCAGACTGGATCGCTAATTATGGATCAGGATGGGAATCCAGTGTGGTTTAGACCGCTTCCGAGCAGGTATATACAAAATACGGATTTTAGAATGCAGTTTTTTAGAGGCAAACCGGTTTTAACAATGTGGGAAGGGACGATTTCGGGCACTCAGTCGTCAAACCCTGATCTGCCTGCAGGAGATCCTGAGCCGGGAGCTTATTTTCAAATCATGGATCAGCATTATACCGTTATAAAAAAAATTAAAGCAAGAAAAGGATTTACGGCAGATGTTCATGAATTTATTCTTACCAGAAAAAATACAGCATTGTTTACCGCTGTAAAACAGGTTCCGGCAGATTTGACACCGTATGGTGGACCACAGGATGGATATTTTGATAATTACTCCATTCAAGAAGTGGATCTTATAACTGGTGAGTTGATTTTCTGCTGGAGTGTACTGGCTCATGTTGACCCGGAAGAGTCTATGTTGCCGGCTTCATCTGCATCAAGCTCCAATAATATTTGGGATTGTTTTCATGTCAATTCAGTTGAAGAAGGTCCGGATAATACTCTCTTAGTTAGTATGCGTAATATGTGGGCCATTTATAATATAGATAAAACCAATGGAGAGATAATATGGCAGCTCGGCGGAAATCAGAGTGACTTTATTTTAGAACCATGTGCTCAGTTTTCATGGCAGCATGATGCACGTTATAGATCTGGGAACAGAATTAGCCTGTTTGATGACGCTTGCTGTGGTTCTTCCAGTTCGCCGCCTGAGGGTCCGGCAAGGGGCTTGATTCTTCAGTTGGATTTTCCAACAATGACTGCATATGCAGATCGAACGTATTACCATGATCCGTTGTTATATGTCCCGAGTCAGGGTAATGTGCAAAAATTAGATAATGGAAATCAATTTATCGGTTGGGGGCAAGAATCATATGTTTCCGAATTTGAAAATGCCGGTAATACCGCAAATGAGCCATCAGTAAATTTGATATATGATATGCAATTCCCTAAAGAAAATCTTTCGTATAGGGCCTTTAAAAATAAATGGGTAGGAATGCCGCTTGATCCGCCTGAGATTGAAGTCAAAGTGATGTGCCAAGAAGTAATAGTGTATGCTTCTTGGAATGGCTCAACAGAGACTGCCGCCTGGCAAGTATTAGCCGGCTTCACTTGCGACGATTTATTAGTAGTTGTTAATGGTGTTCCTCGGGAAGGATTTGAGACTAAAATTAAAGTCAATTTCATGGGGCCTTATTTCCGAGTGAATGCATTAGATTTCAACGGCCAGATCATTGGCGCATCGTATATTGTTTGTGTAGGATAAAACTAAGTGAAGTTCGGTCTCATTTAATCAGAAAAGGATTATGAAAGAACAAACCATCTTATCTGCGTGTTGCAGATAAGGTGGTTTTATTGTTCTAATGTTCTACCGCTGATCGCTTATAGTAGCCTGAACTTATTGTTTGCTGCTAAATCTGCTAATGGATCATACGGCGGCCCTGTTAGAGTTCCAATTCACCATACGATGGTTTAATTAAGCTTAGCCGTTTTGGATCGTAACCTTTTTAGTTGTTTTCCTTTCGCCAGACATTCTGACCCATGGTAATGAATCCTTGACCATATACCTTATCTGCGGGGTGAATAAAAATATGGGGGTATTCCCCAAGCCGTCACTGAGCACCATTATGCCCGGCTCATTGATATACACCTCACCACTTCCGGTGGTGTTTGTTGCGGCACCAAAGGAAATCTGATCCCCTACCGACATAGATGACTGTACAGCAAGGATATAGTCCGTATCACAGCCTGGGGAGTAGGGACTTGGGGGTGTCAGATAAGTGATACTTGGGTCATATACTGAACCCGCGCCAAGATATATCGCGGCAATTCTGCTTAATGATACATATCCGTAATCCGATCCGCTCTGTATGATTAACAGTGCCGGCTCACCGGCACTGGGAGCAGTATATACGCCAATGGCTACTCCCGACAGTGTAGCCAACTGATCCACAAACAAGGTCATGGTAGTGGAGGGATACAGGACCGCTATCTGGGCCAGCAGATTAGCCAGCTGCCTGGTGGCAAAACATCCCGTGCTGTCCGCCATTGTACCTGCAGCGCCCGTCGGTCCAGTGGGTCCGGTGTCACCCGTTGCGCCCGTCGGTCCAGTGGGTCCGGTGTCACCAGTCGGTCCGGTGGGCCCTGTAGGACCAATTAATCCAGGCTCGTCATGGACAACCATGAGCGCTGCTTTGACAGGGACATTCAATCCATAGGTGACTGAGCTTGTGCTCTCGTTAACCAAAGAAACAGTTAACGGTGCAGATTCTACCTCAATGATACCAAACCCCACAACTTCTCCTGTTCTAATGGGAGAGTTGCCCACTTGAGAATCATTGGAAGAAGACAAAGCAAAAACAATACCGTTTGAAGACGTAGACAGTTGAGTTGTTACCCACCAATTAAAAACATATCGTCCGGTTTCATTAAGGGTTATGACGCCTGTGATACTATCGTAGCTGATGTTACCGGAAGATAACACAGTCGTATCAAATATTACATTGCTTTCCACATCTACAATGCCGGAAGCGATGCGTTCTATTAGTAAAGATATAGTGTTCATTTCTAATCCTCCTGATTTTAAACCGGAATTGATTATATGGTTTTCCGGTATTGTATAATATGAAAAAAAACAGGCACGGGTGTCATCTGAGAATTGCATGGAAGGTGAGTGTGAGTAGTGAGAGACAACAAAATATTATATGTATCATATAATGAATTGATCGAAATTGTTGAACATAAAATAGATAATAGTAAGACTTGTATCTATTTTAATCTGCGGGCAAGATTTTTTCTGCAGATTGTATTGTTTTACGTGATCACATTATATAAAGGAGGCATATTTATGGATTCAAATTCTAAATATCCTTTGCATGGAGAGCTTTGTAATTGTAAACAAGATCGAGATTGTAAATGCCAGCACCCTTTTGGGAATAAAGTGATTTTTGAAAGCCGATATGGAAATTTAGGGCCGATTGACGTTACTTTTGCAGAGGCTGCAACACTTCAAGCTTTGAATCAGCCCATTGGGAGTATTACAGTTGACACGGCTTGTGAAGAGGTAAAAACTGTTGTCATAGATTTCACGGGTATCCTAAATGTAACGACTACTGTTGCGGCAATTTCAACTTTAACCTTTACGCTGTACAGAATCTGCAGTGATATGAGAACACGTCAGCCTGTATCTACGGTTAATTTTTCTATTGCAGATACTACCGGAGGACTGACGACCAGTCATACTTTGGCATTTAAATTCCCATTTAAAAATGAGGATTGTAAGGATTGCTGTACCTATGTATTGGAATTGATTAATATTTCTAACTTTGATTTTGGGACCATAACGTACTCGATTAACGGAACCCTGAGTGCCTTAGTTATCGTATCGTCTCGCTAGAGCTATACGTGTGAAAAAATCTTTTTGTGGCTAACGGCTATGTTTCAGATGAAAAAGAAGTGCCGGCAGGGTGGAAAGCCTGCCGGTATAAATGTGCCGCTGAGTGAATACATATAACCTTATCAAGGCAATGAAAGTAGAGGTATTGAAATGATTGAGGAGGATATATCTAAAACCTTTGATGGCAGCGTGGGAAATGATATCGGGAATGTATATATAGACAGCAGCAAAGAAGCAGAAAAGAGGATGAAGGAATATCTGGGACAAATACATAATCCATATTGCTTTCAATGCGGTTCCACCGTGGTGCGTGTGAGCTTTAATCAGGAAGGAAAAGAGCTGAAGGATTTAATGTTAAAATTTTTTTCCAGATTAAATGGAATTTAAGCAAGTGGGCCCGAGGAGAATAACAATTTTACTATTTTGCTATTGTGGTGAAAGGAGGGGGAATGCTGTACAGTGACAAATTGAACGAATTAAACGTCAAAGGAAATAAACTGGTTTGGAAGCTGGCTCTTTATGTAAGACTTTCCGTAGCGGACGGCAACGATGAAAGTTTAAGTGTATCCAATCAAAAAAAGCTGTTGATGGAATTTGTCAACCGAGAATTTCTTGAACCACATGCGATCGCAGACTTTTATGTAGACGACGGACTGACAGGTACAGATGATGAAAGAATAGATTTTCAGAGAATGATAAATGATATAAAAAACGGTAAAGTAAATTGTATTATCTGCAAAAATCTCTCGAGAATATTTAGAAACTATTCCGATCAAGGATACTTTTTAGAAGAGTTTTTCCCTTTATATGGAACACGGTTTATTACACTGGGAGATCCTAAGATCGATACATTAACAGAACCAGAAAAAGTAAATGGATTAGAAGTCCCTATTACAGGAGTACTGAATGACCGGTATGCACAAAAAACCTCTATGGATATTAGACGTACTTTTAAGCACATGGCAGATGCCGGAGAATTTCTCGGAGGATTCCCGCCCTATGGATACATCAGAAATCCGGAAGATAAATATAAATTTTTGGTGGATGAAGAAGCAGCAGCTATAGTTAAGGATATTTTTCGATTATATGTTTATGAGGGCTACAGCAAAAGAGGGATTGTTTTATATTTAAATGAGCTGGGGGTACCAAACCCGTCTACCTATAAACAGAATAAAGGATACAAATATCGGAACCCCAGAAATGATAAGAGCGGCTCGGGATACTGGAGTACAGTAACTATCAATCACATTCTTAAAAACAGAACGTATTTGGGAGATATGGTACAGAGAAGAACCAAGGTCGTCAGCTATAAGATCCATAAGCAGATAGCTGTACCGGAGGAAGAATGGTCTTCAGTAGAAAATACACACGAACCCATTATCGAAAGGGAAACCTTTGATAAAG
>DKLE01000090.1 GCA_002455605.1 Firmicutes bacterium UBA6648 | reverse complement strand
GGTATTTCACCGTCCAGCTGTTTCCTGATACTCTCCGCTCGAAGCGTGCAAAAGGTTTTTAATGTGCTGTATGCTTTATCAAATTCCTCAACCGTATAAAAGGCAGTTGCATCCTTCTCCACATAAGGTCTGATCATTTCATAAACGGATGTAATTTTTTCTTCAAATTTGCCTGATTCAAAATAGCTTGTAATTAATTGATCCAGATATTTATGATATAGTTCCTTATACTCTTCATTATTGATGATAGCACTCCAAAGAGGTCTGTCTTTTTCTTCGGCTCCGGAAAGCGGCGTATCAATTGCATAATTCACCATTGCTGCTGCATCATCCATTACTTGTGTGTTCTTTTCCTCGGCCTGCTGTTCCGGCATCCTCATTCCTCTGACTCCGCCAAAAGAACCAAAGGCTAAATTATAATCCCAAGGGATAACCGATAATAAACCGTTATTTTCATACAGATAATAATTATGCAGCATGTTTCCCGTATAGCTGTCATAATTATCCACAAAATTATGTGCTGCAAAATATTTAATAACCGCATCTACATCCAGACAGCTTTCTAGATTTTCCCCTGTGCTCAGCTGCTTTAAAGCAGCTACTACTCTCTTCATATCTTCCTCTGTGGCCTCTGTCTCAGCATTGTCAAAGATATCACTGTAGCTGTCCAGCTCATCATCTGTATAAGCTAAGCTTGCACCCTTGCTTGAGCCCCCGAAACCATCTCTGTTACCTCCGTTTTGTCCATTAAAAGGTGCTTGCATTCCGCCGCCTGTAGTTAGATTCTCTTGAGGCATTTCCGGTCTCTCTCCAATGGCTCCGCCGGAAATCTGAGCCGGCTTTCCCTGAGGCGGATTCATTCCATTTTGACCCTTTCCCGCATTATTCAGCTGTTCTGTTTCAGGCTTATATAATTCTCCCTGAGCTTCTCCGTAATTTCGCGCAATAAAAGAATCGCTTACATCTTCTACAGCCAGATAAAGCCCCCAAGCTTCTCCATTAATACGGATATTTACAAAGCTTGCCAGAGGTGCTGCTGCTCCTGCTTCCGCCATGATTTCATAACTCAGATAATCCTTCATATAAGTAGTATCTGACATTATATTATTTAAATTCAGCTTATCCAGTCCATAGTAACTCTGTCCGTCTACATATTTGCCGAAATTTACCTTGAAACTATATCGGTCTGATGAATCATCACCGGCAATCTGGCTTAAGGAGGTATTCCCTTTTGTTGCAAATGAAACTTCTGAAAAAGTTTCTCCGTCGATTGTTACATCCACCTTATATTTTGTTTTTTCAAGGGGATTTTCTAACAGCTCCTTCCAATCTGCATCAGGAATTTCTATATCAATATCATGCACATAAGAATCATCCATCAGTTTTCCCTCATATTCCATTCTCTGGGCCCCTGTGTTATTCGCCGAGGAACTGCTGCAGCCTCCAAACAACGAAACAACAAGGGCAACTATTGAAATTATCCATACCGCTCTCCTCATAAATTATTCCTTTCTCCATTCATTTAATTGCTTTATATCCGTATCTATACTATAAACCGCAATTAAGGAATCCTTATATGAGTTTTGTGAAATATTGGTGAAGGTTACAGCAAAACAGGTACCTGTTTCGCTAGTTTTATACTGTCTTCCGTAACAATACATTCATAAGCCAGGACTTTTACTCCACTGTCATACACCCTTGTCAGAGTTTCAGCGAACGCTTTATGAGTTCTTTCATTGGCTCGGAATATTTTAACATCAGACATCTGCACCACAAAGATTACATAAGCTTCAAAGGACTCTTCCAGACATTCCTCCAGCTCCTCTAGGTGCTTGACTCCCCGCAGTGTAGGTGCATCGGGAAACATTACTACACCGTCTTCCTCTAGGGTGACACCCTTCACCTCAATATATATTTTCCGTTTTCCCGCTTCCACATAAAAATCAAAGCGGGAATTGCCATATTTACTCTCTGGTTTAATCAGGGTTACATCTTCAAAAATATTTCCCTCCTGAATCCATTCCTGAACTACTTTATTGGTGACCTGACTGTCCATATTGATCAGTCGTTCACCCTTATACGCAGAAATTAAATCATATTTGGTTTTTCTGTTTGGATTATCTGCCTCTTGAACAAAAATCTTTGCACCTTCTATCAGAAATTCCTTACACCTGCCTGTATTTTTTACATGACAGATTTCTCTTTTTCCATCAATTTCTATATGGGCAATAAAACGATTAGGTCTTACTATAAATTTAGCTTCTCTCATATTGTTATAAATCATTTTTTATCTACTCACTTACTTTTAAATTGCCTTTCACATAATTTACAGATGCGTCCATTCTTTCAGCGATATCTTCTATGGACATTCCTTTGTCTGCCAAGCGCTTAACAACCCCTTTTCAGATTCTCTCTTACTTCAATGATATGCCTGTCCAAATCATAAAAACCAACGACCCTTTGACCCCAGGGATTCTCCTTTAAGGGGTGAACATAATGGATGTTTTCCACCTTATTCAATCGATTCATAAATTCTTCCATATTGTCCACTTCAAAATACAACTCCCCAATGTTATTTCCAAACTTAATACGATTTTCTTTCATATGAATAAAATCTTCCCAGGTTTTTACTGTCTGCAAGGCCAAGCCTCCTGCAAAAACAACATTATCTCCAAAATCTGCTTCAATCTCCAGACCTAAAACATCATGATAAAATTGCTTTGATTGTTCTATATCTTCCACTACCAGTAATGCGCTCCTAAACTTCATCTTGGCCTCCTGACCCTATGGTATTCTTCCAATATAACCAATACAAAAGTATTTTTTATAATAATATTATACCCTA
>DKLE01000144.1:2303-6282 GCA_002455605.1 Firmicutes bacterium UBA6648 | reverse complement strand
TATTACAAGATTTATTTCACCGGCTTCAATATCATTTTTCATCCGTATAAATTCAGGGCGTTCAAAGGTGGTTCCTGATACGCCGTCATCAATATATTCATCATAAATTGGGAAATTATTTTCATGGGCAAAAGCACGAAGCATTTTTTTTTGATTTGTAATACTGGAGCTCTCACCATTTCCTTCATCCTCTTTTGAAAGTCTCATGTATAAAGCCGCTCTGTAATGCTTCACTGATTCTTCCAAAGCATTCCCTCCTTATCGTTGGCGATTTTCAATAACCTATAATTTATACAAGCCATTGCGGAAAGCAAGTGGGACTCAAACCGACCTGGCTTTGATGATTCTGCTCTTCAACTGTTCCAACAATAGATCTTTCATTTTTTTATCGTCTGAGTAAACAGTTTCTACTATGATTACGGAATTCTTCCTATTATACTTTTTAGTGATTTTTCTCTGTTGTTTCGCAGCCATATCCATCACCTCTATTTATGCATTTCTAATATAAATATTCCTAATCATAAGCGTGCATTACATATTACATAAAAATAAAAATATAATTGAAGGTGATTCCCAGATTTAAAGCTAAAGGTTAATACCTTTAAAACTTTTCCAAAGAAAAAATAATAATAGCTTGAAAAATATTAATTTACTGATTTTTATCGCGTTCATAGTATTTTATGGACAAATTGCACATACTAGAAAGCGGAGGTGATATAAAATGAATAATACAAAAAACCAAAATGCTAATTCTAGAAATAATGCACAAAGTGCTACCAGATCACAGAACAATGCACAAGCACAGAACTCAACCAAATCAAGAAGTAATGCACAAAGCACTAAATCAAATAATATGCAGGACATGGATTCAGAAAACTATATGAATTCAAAAATAAACGTTAATAGTGCTGAATCTAAAAAAAGGTAATAGGCTAACTGAATATAATACTAAATTTGCCTAAAAAACCTCCTGATTGTTGTACAAAATTTACTCAATCAGGAGGTTTTGACTCATATATATTTAAAATACTCGATGAAGCTTCCAGTAGTCGTCTATATTATCTACAATTACTTTCACCTCATGTTTTTTGATGATTCCGCTGCTATACTCAGCCGTAAAGGAAAAGGCCAGCTCCTCCGGAGCTTTCCTTCCCCATTTAGTTATCATCGTTCTATCCCAAATACTCCCAGCATAAATTGTTTCTCCAGCAGCATTTTCCTTTCCGCTGTTCTCCATTGTTGTTTTATAGGAAGTACCGTTTATGCTGCATGTAACCTTTGTCGGTATACTGGCAACTGCTGCATTCAGCATAAATTTTTCTCCGGACCAAAATACATTTGTCCCTCTGGTCCTGGGTTCTTTTAATTTCATGTATTCCGCATAAGGTATCACTTTATTTATTTCATCCTTAAAACGGTTCAAATTATATTTCTTTCGGTTTATGTCCCACTGTTCTGTATGATATACCTCTCCGGTAATCTTGCCTTCGGATACGACAATGAATTTATACTGGCCTATACCGGCTCCGGTCTGATCTCTAACAGTACAAACCACCTCATAAGTCCCCGCCTGGGCTTTATCCGGAAGTGCTCCCGTATTGGTAACAGGATATCCTACTGCTATAGCTGGATTAGTTGTTGGGTTTCCGCTGGCATCAATCGGCCAGATATTTTTCTTTCTGTGGGTAAAGATATGCTTTCTATCCTTATACACCTCCGTAGTCAGATTGAGAATATCCTTTTCATTATCATCTATACCTACGTTAATACTGAAATAGTTGTTTTCAGTTACTTTTCCAGGACTTGTGCTGATGCCGGTTATCCACGGCGCAGAAGCGCCTCCTTCTATGTAGAAGGTAAGGTCTGCCGTATTGGAAACCTTGTCATAGGCAGGATAGCCGTCTGCTATTAGCCCTCTTGAAGTATTATCATACTGCCAATGGTAAACAACATATTTACCGTCTACATAAAAACGGTCAATGGGATTATCTAATATTTTCAGACCTTTTGCTTTTGCAGTATTTAATGCATCATCAATAGTAATTGCTCCTAGAGTAACCGCCTCCCCGCAGATGGACTTTATGTTTCCATCCTCATCATAGATAATGGCTGCATCCGGATGTGATCCATCGTTGTACGGCGTATGGGCATAAAGCCAGTAACCGCTCTTGCTGGGATCTTCTTCATAGTCTGAATAATAGATATTATACTTGATTAGCTGCCCTTTCTTGTAAACCAGCGGTGCGTCCTCTTCTTTCTTCGCCGGCTCAGACAATTTCATTTCAGCTCTGCCAGTTCCTTTGGTTTGGATCTGCCAATTATTTAAGCTAAAAGCATTATTGAATCGGTTTTCGTATATGGTTCCCTTTACGTTTAATTTGCTGTATACCGCCTTTAGGGTAAAATCCGATATCAGCAGGTTTACCAGGCTACTGCTCCCTTGGGTTGTCAGGGATAGTTTGCCGGATATATTCGGCGAATATCCGGTCTGGCATTTGGTCATAACAGCCGTTCCTGAATTGAAATCCATTTTATAAAAGCTGTTGCTTTTTTCATTACTGACCGTATATTTGATACAAGGGGTATTGGAAATAGCACTGGCCGTTGTAACGCCTAATGTGCCTAAGGGAATTTCTACGGCCTTAAAGTCGGTTATAGCTGTATAATCTCTATTGTCACCTTTTTGCTCATACCGGGCAGTATAGGTTTCGGAAGGACTAAGGAGTTTTGAATCCTGATTATAGCTTATCCAAAGCATTTTATCGGTAGGAGCTTTTATTTGTACGCTGCAGACAACCAGAACACCGTTTTTGCCGCTGCGATGGTCACAATGTGACCAGGCTGCCGAACCATCTGCCGAAATATTACACCAGCCATTGCTGCATGCCCCTAGACTTAAATTACCGGAATTTTGTAAATCCCATAAATTCAATGCCCGTAAATTGACAGATTGCTGCTCCGAATAGGCGATTGTCTTTGGTGCAGTAAATTTACCTGTGATTCTCTGAACCGTTCCCTCCGAAGAGTTGGAAATTGTCTGTTTGGAAAGGCTGTTATCCTGATCCGATAAATAACCGATTTCAATTGCCTTAATAACATTATGTACCTCGCTTCTGCTGGCTGAACTGGCTATGGTATGCTTTCCCGCTTTTAAGAAGATGAAAAAGGTTGTTTTTCTCTCTCCGTAATCCAGGTTGTCATCCCTCTGAACGGCTACCAGCCTGCCATCTACCTTAAGCACTCTCTCTCTGCCGTAATAGCTATAACAATCATTGCCCATATCTAATTCAATATATCCATCTTTTTCCAAAGTAAAGGATATAGTTGGCCCTCCCGAATTACTGTTTTTTGAAATAGGACCCCCTCCGTAGCCCGCTTCTCCATATTGGCTCCCATTAAACCAAGAGCCGTTGGCATAGCTGACAAACCCATCCGTTATATAACTGTTTGCTCCGTTGGTTAAGTCTGCCTGATAAACAATTTCCTTGTAAATGGGTTTTCCGTTTACCGTTTCTGTTTGGCTTTTTTCCATATGGAAGGCATCTATGGCACTGCCTGAAACCACCTGCCTATCATAGCTGTATTCATATTCGGTGTTTCCGTCCAGAGAAATATTTTTAAATACACTGGCAACATTGGATGAGCCGTCACCGATTAAACTTAACTTATATTTTGCCTGTTTTCCAAGCTCTTTGATTCTCTCTGCAATATGGGTTATTCCCTCTTCTGCTGTCATATCCAGTTTAACCGCACCTTGCTCAAAGGCATAGCCTTCTACCTTCTCCATGGATTCTTCCATGCCCAGGTTTACGATGTAGTTTTCTGCATTGCTTTCAAATTCCCCCCGCTTCAGGATTCCGGTATAGGCGGACTGTTCCGCTGTAATGGGCAGCGTAGACTGAGTAATATAGTACATAGGCAGGCTGCTGAAGTCATTGCCATAATACATATTCACCATCTTGCCGTCGTGAAACTCTAC
>DKLE01000144.1:0-2107 GCA_002455605.1 Firmicutes bacterium UBA6648 | reverse complement strand
TTGCCGTCGTGAAACTCTACCTTGCCTGTGATAGAATCCAGTCCGAGTACAGCAATAGAAGCGGAAGCACGATCCCATTCACCTGTATTCAAATTATATACCCACGCTTTTCCGTAGTATTCCAGTCCGGCCATGTAGACTAACTTACTGTCCCGATCATAATAGCCGGCATCAGCCAGCTTAATACTGCCTGTTTTGCCGGAATCCCAATGGGCTATGGGTGTACTGGCTAGATTTTCCTTCTCCTCTATTTTATATAATTCTACATCGTTGTAATATTTACTGGTTCCCTGATGCCCATAGGAGATACCAAAATAGTCGGCTATGCCGTCTTTGTCTTTGATGAGAAAAGCATTCCAGCCTTTATCGTCGCCGATTGATTTCCATACATGATTCTGTGTCTGTGTTTTGCTGTCTAACAGCCACACCTCTCCTCCACATGCTCCGTCATAATCTTCATATAATCTTCTTACCACCATAACCTTTCCATCTGTATCCCAATCGACAGGGCTTATCCAGGTCATTCCTTCATCATTAATGGGGTTTTTGTAATTCAAGGTGGGAAGGGCTGTTTTATCCGTTAATTCCGAGGTCAGGTCAAATCTGCCGATGTAATATTTGGCATCGGCCATTTTGCCGATAAAGCCCAGCTTGCCTTTTTCAATTCGTGGAGCAAACAGCTCCGTATTTACTACATCCGAAAGCTTTCCGGTTTTAAAATCCAGCCTTTCTATTCCTTTGGAATCGGCACTGTATAGCCGTTTTCCATCGTTGCTTAAAAACAGCTTGGCATCGCTTCGGAAGGAGATTCCATCTATCCGTGTTAGTAACGCTCCTGTTTTGCTGTCAAAGAGCAGGGTGTATTTCCCCGTATTGTCAGCGGTGCTGTCATTGCCGAAGGAATAGACCAGGTATTTTTCCTGATTATCCATGTACAGCTTATGATAATAATTTCCTTCACTGATTGGATAGCTCCACACGGTTTTCGCCTTCTCATTGACAGCCTGTATTTTTACCCCATTGGCCGTGTTATCCGGAGCTATTACATAGACATACTTGCTGTCTGAAATTCTTGCTCCCCCGGCAGAACCGGCATTCTCAATACTGAGAGAGCTGCTCTCTCCCCCTTCAGAGGTTTCGGATACGGGGATCATGGAAACATTTCCGTCTAAGCCCTTTTCAATCAATGCAGCATTTAATTCATTGGTTTTATTTTTTATACTGTCATATTGATTTCGCTTTACCAATATAGCGATATTCGCCTTCAGGGTTTCCAGGGGTTCAATACTTACTTTCGGGGCAATATTAATTACCTCTGTTCCGGCGGTGGTCTCTGCCTCTAAATAATCGGAGGGAACAATATATTCCTCTAAGGTAGGCTCCACCCATATATCCTTTACATGGAGCTTCACCGTGGCTTGCCCTACCCCCTCTTTATTCCATCCGATGGTCTGATTCGTGCCAAAGGCTAAATTTTCGTAGCCATTTACTGTAGTTGCATTGACAAAATCACCAATCTTCTTATTATCCAAAGGATTGTGATTAACAATACTCCAGGTTCTTAATAATTGATCTCCGTCACTCTGACTTCCGTCCGCTGCTTCCAGCCTGGCCGTATTGGTTCCCTCTCCCCGCAGAAAGCTTGTCTGCATATTAATAGCAGGAATAGGCGGTTTATCCGGAACCACGTCAAATTCCTTGTAAGCTTCATCACTATCTCCTTTGCTGTCCGTTACCTTGATTTTATAGCTGAAGCTTTGTGATGCATCACCTGTTAAACTGTAACGGGGATACTTGGTTAAAAACTCAACGGTAAGCGTTGTCCAGTATTGATTATTGTTTTCTTCCTTAACCGTTCTAGTTTTTATACATGCCCCGTTTTCCTGGGGAGCATCTTTGGTTAAGCTGATAACCTCATTACTCTTTAAATCCTTGATAGTGATGTCATAGTCCACAATAGGTTTATCCGGATAAGTAGCAATCTTAAAGGTCAAAATTTGCTTTCTGTTCTGCTTCTGATATCCTCCCAGGCTTGCTTCTACATAAGGAGTTTTTCTTACCTCAATATTCTTAGTATCCGTAAGCTTCTGCCCGCGCAATCTGGCGG
>DKLE01000253.1 GCA_002455605.1 Firmicutes bacterium UBA6648 | reverse complement strand
TTATCAATAACCTCCTGTCCTCTTTTAACAGCCTTGGAAAGACATAAAGCTGCTGTCCTCTCCCGTTCATTTAAGTATGTATTTCTGGAAGACTTGGCTAATCCATCTTCTTCACGAATAATCGGGCAGCCTACAATACGGACATCGAAATTGAGATCTATTACCATCTTTTTTATGATAGCAAGCTGTTGAGCATCCTTTTGCCCAAAGTATGCATTGTCTGGAGTTACAATATTAAAAAGCTTACCAACTACTGTGCAGACCCCTTTAAAATGTGTCGGCCTTGTTTTTCCACACAGATTATCAGAAAGATCCGTAATATTGATAAAGGTACATGCATCTTGATACATTTCTTCCGGCTCAGGATGAAAAACCAGATCCGCACCCGTCTCTTCACAAAGGCCCATATCTCTGTGAAAATCTCTGGGATATGCTTCTAAATCCTCATTCTCCCCAAACTGGGTTGGATTGACAAATACAGAAACTACTACTTTATCATTTTCTTCCCGGCATTTTTTTATGAGACTTGCATGTCCTTCATGTAAAAACCCCATTGTTGGAACCAATCCGATGGTCATGCCTTCTTTTTTCCACTGACGAATCAGGCTTCTGGTTTCTGAAACTGTTGTGGTGATTTTCATTTCATACCTCTCTTCATTCATAAACTTGAAGATAGTACTCTTAATTGCTTTTAAGTAATTTAAACCCAATAAAAAAGCATTTTCCAAGACATAAAAATCCCGGAAAATGCATTTATCTTTAGTTAATCGTGAATTCCGAGTCTTATTTTCATAAATATAAGCCCATTATCTAAAGTTTTCAGTTTAAACACCAATAATCAATAAGAGTATAGTTTCTTACGGAATACTATCTCCTTCTTGCATTATAACATATAAGCGCTGTTAGGTGAAAAGATTTTATTTAATAATTTCTGTAACGGTATATCCAGCTTCCTCTACAGCAGTCTTCAATTCATCCATTGAAACCGTAGAAGGAATTTCCACCTTTGCTTCTTTATGATCAAGATTTACCTCTGCCGTTGCTCCCTTAAAGGATTCCAGCGCTGATTTAACATGCTTTACACAATTTTCACACATCATACCATCAATTTTTAAAGTTACCATTTTATTTTCCTCCTGCTCTTTTACCTTGTTTTCTTCGACCATTATCCGGCCATTATATAAAATATTATCCCCATCCTTATGGGCTTTAAACATTTTTAACCGAAGGGCATTGGTTACAACAAACACACTGCTGAAGCTCATTGCCGCTGCTGCAAACATCGGGCTTAGTTTCCAGCCCAATACGGAATAAAACACACCTGCTGCAAGGGGAATGCCCAAGCAGTTGTAGAAAAATGCCCAAAACAGATTTTGTTTAATATTCCGAATAACAGCCTTGCTCAATCGGATAGCCGTTACTACGTCCAGCAAGTCATTTTTCATCAGAATGATATCGGCACTTTCAACCGCAACATCAGTTCCCGCTCCAATGGCTATACCCACATCTGCTCTCACCAGTGCGGGAGCATCATTGATACCGTCTCCCACCATAGCCACTTTTTTCCCCTTCTTCTGCAAATCAGAGATTACTTTTTCTTTATCCTGAGGCAATACCTCGGAAATAATCTGATTTAAATTGAGATTTCTGCCAATTCCTTCTGCCGTACCTTTATTATCACCGGTCAGCATGGTCACTTCAATATTCATTTTTCGCAGCTCATCAATAGCTGTTTTACTTGTGGCTTTCACTACATCAGCAACTGCTATAATGCCAATCAGCTGTTTTTCTTCTCCAAACATCATCGGAGTTTTTCCCTGGGAAGCCAGCTTATTAATCTCATTTAAGTGCTCATTTACAGAGATGCCATTCTCTTCCATCATCCGTTGGTTTCCCGCAAAATACACTTTGTTTTCTATCGTTGCTTTCAGTCCTCTCCCGGCTATAGACTGAAAATCATTTATCGGCTTAACCTTTATGTCTTTCGCTTTTATATAATCCATTATTGCTTCTGCCAGCGGATGTTCACTTCTGGATTCTAAGCTGCCCGCTGCCGCAAGGAGACTTTCTTTATTCCCGACGAAAGAAACCACATCTGTAACAATCGGCTTTCCCTCTGTAATAGTCCCTGTCTTATCCAGTACCACACAATCCACACTGTGTGCCAGCTCCAATGCTTCGCCGGATTTTACCAGTATCCCGTTTTCGGCCCCTTTTCCGGTTCCTACCATGATGGCTACCGGAGTAGCCAACCCTAATGCACAAGGGCAAGATATTACCAATACACTAATGGCAGAAGATAGAGCAAATTCAAAATCCGCCCCCATCAGCAGCCATACCGCCGCAGTTATACCCGCAAGGCCTATAACAATGGGAACAAATATTCCTGCTATTTTGTCCGCTAATTTAGCTATAGGTGCTTTTGTGGCACTGGCCTCCTCGACAAGCCTGATGATCTGGGAGAAAGTTGTGTCAGCACCTACCTTTGCGGTTTCAACCTTGATAAACCCTGATTTATTTGTTGTGGCAGCAATTACATTCATCCCTGTTTCTTTATAAACAGGAATGCTTTCTCCCGTAATGGCTGATTCATCCACACTTGTACTTCCTTCAATAATGCTGCCGTCTACCGGGATATTGCTTCCCGGTTTAACGAGAACAATTTCTCCTACTTGGACCTCCTCAATAGGAACCTGCAGCTGCTCTCCTGCTCTTTCCACCAAAGCAGTTTTAGGTGTCAGGTCCATTAATTTAGTAAGAGCCTCACTGGTTTTCCCTTTGGATTTAGCCTCTAAAAACTTCCCCAAGGTGATCAGTGCCAGGATGGTTGCCGCTGATTCAAAATATAAATCCATATGATACTTTTTAACCAGCTCTATATCTCCCGCCCCTAAGCCATAGCTCATTCTGTAAATGGCAAAAATCCCATATACTACAGCTGCCGCCGAACCGATAGCAATCAAGCTGTCCATGTTGGGTGCCCTATGAAACAGCGTACTAAAGCCTTTAATAAAGTAATGCCTGTTGACATACAAGATAGGCAGGCACAATAACAGCTGAGTAAATGCAAAGGATACTGCATTTTCATGTCCGGTTAAAACCTCTGGCAAATGCAGCCCGAACATGTGTCCCATAGAGATATACATAAGCGGAACTAAAAAAGCAAAAGAAAGAATAAGACGTATTTTCATTTCCTTCGTCTGTTCATCCATTAAATTTGTTACTGAATCTCCATTATATATTTGTCCGTTGTTTTTCCTATGTTCTTCTATGCCCGCTAAGGCAGCTCCATATCCCGCGTGCTCTACAGAATAAATAATATCTTTCTCCGATATGCGTTGTTCTTCAAAATCTACTTGCATACTGTTTGTCAGCAGGTTTACAGAGACCGCTTTAACTCCATCCAGCTTTGCTACACTTTTTTCCACCCGTGATGAGCACGCTGAACAAGTCATTCCTGAAACATTAAACTTCTGTTTCACTATAGTCACCCCCTGTCTATTTTATTAGCTTACCCAGCATTCCTATTAATTCATCAATTTTTTCTTCTCTTTCTTCTGTTGTCTCTGCATTATTTACACAGCTCTTCAGGTGTGCTGATAAAACCTCTCTGTTAGTGGTATTTAAAATAGCTGCCGTGGCCATGAGCTGCTGGGAAATATCGATACAGTATCGATCATCTTCTACCATTTTAATAATGCCGTCAATTTGTCCCCTGGCAGTTTTTAGCAGCTTCAAAACCTTTTTTTCATTTGCTTTCATATAGAAACTCCTATTATCCATATTTTTATATCACCCCCCTGGGGTGTAGTTATAATTTATAATAAAAAAAAGCCTTTGTCAAGTAATATTATTTATATAAACAGAAGACTGCCCTTATCAGGCAGCCTTCTGCTACAGTTCAACGGTTGATAACGGAAAGCCTACCGTTGATAAAAATCTCCTTATATCGTCTGTTGACAGAAATAAAGTTTTCGTATTGTCGTTAGGATGAAAGGTCATAATGCTATCTGAAAGGATTTCTTTATCAAAATAGACTTTAATGTCTATCGCGCTATTATTCAGTAATCCAAATATAGAAACGGCTCCCGGAGCCACAGCCATTTTTTCCATCAGCTTATCCTCCGAAGCAAACTGAAGTCCTTTTTCTCCAATCAAATTTCCTAGCTTTTTTATATCCAGCCTCTTTTTATCGTCCATTACAACTAAAAAGAACTCTTTCTTCTTGCGGTTGCATAAAAATAAAGTCTTTGTCCGAACCCCTTCTTTTCCCTCAATATAATTATCAGCTTCCTCTGTAGAAGAAGCCGGGGGATGTTCAACAACTTCATAAGAAATAGATAATTCTTTTAATCTATCATAGACTTTTTGACAAGCTTCCATTGCTATTCTCCTTTGTTATGGACTTCAATCAGGCTCTATAAAAATAGCCTTATTATTTTTTCTTGCAAGAGCTTTGCATGCGCAAATCTTCTTTATATATTTCTCTGGATGGATTTCCTTCACATCTGTAATATTTCAAAGCAGTGAGATCATATAAGGATGACCAAACGGTATCCGCGCCTAGGGCTCTGTCATACTGGCACATAAACCCTTTCTTCCCTGACAGCAAATCCTTTACAAGGTCAAAAGTATATTCTTCCTCCTTTGATAAAGCCTCCGAAGCTACCTTATATCGTAAATGAGAAAATAAAATATCTTCCGGGGCCTCCATATATTTTTTCATGGAAACAGAATTAAAATGATTTGTCGTATATACACAAGGGCGCTCTTTTGGTCTTATGATCACCAACTCATGAGCATTGCATTCTACTACAGCCATATCACCCGATGGATCTGCAATTGTTAATGTCTGTGCCGATCCAATGGTCATAGCTTCCAAGGCTTTTATGCATTCTTCCACTGTTCTGCATTTCTCTAAAAGATATCGAACAATAATTCCGGCATTCAAGCCCAGCTTCTTTTCCCTGGAATAAATAAAAGTGAGGCCCACAGCCAATCCATGTTCATTGATCCCGTCTTCCATTTCTACAAAAGCTGTGGAATTTCCTATAAACCGATAACTGTTGTCTAAATCATAACAGTAGCTTCCGTACTTAGATTCTAATTCCACCAAGAAATCACTGTTGCGTCCGAATACCATGTGATTCTCAGAGGTTCGTAAGGCAATACAAGTGCAATGATTATCAATGGTAAAACTGTACATGCCCAGTATAAAAGCTGCCAGAAGTTCAAATTCCATTTCCTGTCCGTCTGCTATTCCTTTGATCTCCTCTAATATTTCAGGATACTCTCTCTGATAAATTTCAACTGCATTTCCAACGTGTTCCATTCTCTCTTGTGAAATATCAGTAATGGTTTGTTCTTTTAGTTTCCATCCCTCGCTTTTAATCTTACTTCCGAACTGTAGACCGGCATCATAATGGCTGCCTTTAAAATTTAATTGATACATAAACTGCTCTCCTTTTGTAATATTTGAAGAGCCAGCGCTAACTCTAATGAAAGCATAAGTTAATAAAAATTTATTGTCAAGGGAATAAATTAATTCCTTTAGATCGAAATAAATCTTTCCAAATTTAATGCTTATTTTACTTCCATGTATCCGGTTTTATCAAGCTTTCTGGTATTATCGTATTGCTGTTTCCTCTGGCTGTATTAATTTGCATTTGAGTCAGAAAGAGACTTTCGCTTAAATCCGTGTTATTTAGATTAGCATCCCGCATATCTGCACCCAAGAAATTGGTTTTTCTTAAACTACATCCTTCTAAATCAGCAGCAATCAATAAGGCCATGCTGAAATCCTCGCCATCCAAGTTTTGCTTCTTAAAGCTTTTACCCATATAATTAAAGGTTTTTTTATCCTGTTTAAGCCCTTTATTCAAGGAATGACAGACTTCTTTTAATCCAGAATTCACTCGCTGCCTGTATTCTTCCACATCCACTCCAAGAATCTCCGCAGGCTTCATCTTCGTCATTTCTTTATTTTCCTGAATCAAAAGGGTCAGCTGATTCTGAATATTTTTTGATGTGGCTTTATGGGCCTCTATTAAATACCACAGCATTTGATGAAGCTGATAAACAATCAAAAATACCTGAAACATCTCCCCTGCACAGTCTGAATGCTCCCTCCAATCTAAACCCTTATAAATTTCCCGGGTTACTTTCTGTCCCGCTCCAAAACAGTCATAGGCCATGCAGCCCTTTAATTGATGCTTCATCAGGTCACTGTGGATTTTACATTTAAAATCATTTGTTAAATTTGAACAAGGCTTTTCAGGTCTTTTATCTTCCGGAAAACCGTCCATCTTTGTAAAATATAAAGCAACACAACATATTCCGCAGCATTCTCCACAATTGGCAGCCAATTCTTCTAATGCTTCTTTATAGCTATTTTCCTTACTCTGATTACTCAATTCCAGTCTCCTCTTTTTCTCTCATCTCTAAATATTCAATATATTCATTTCCCCAGTTTTCTAAGCTTTCCAATACTATTTTAAATTTTCTTCCTATTTCACTCATAGAATATTCTACTTTTGGCGGTATCTGAGGATATTCCTTTCTATGAATCAGTCCGTCCGCCTCCAAAGCTTTTAACTGCTTTGAAAGAGTGGTCTGCGTAAGATTAGGCAGTCTGCGCTGTAATTCATTAAATCTTACCGGACCTTCGCTTAAATGATACATAATGAGCAAAGACCATTTTCCGGTCAGCACCTTCTGTGACGTGACAAAAGGACATATTCCGAATAGTTCTTTTTTACTTTCCATGATTTCTCCCTCCAGCTTATTTACAGTATCTAATATGATACTAGGTATTCAAATTAATTGTACTTGTTTATATGATTATAATATATATAATAAAAGCATAAATATTATATAACGTAAATTAGGAAGGAGCAATAACATGCAAAAAGTATTTAAGTATTTAAAAGATAATCCGATCTTTTACATTGCCACATGCGAGGAAGAACAGCCCCGTGTACGGCCGTTCGGTGCAATAGCAGAATTCGAAGGAAAGCTTTATATTGTTACCAATAATCAAAAGAAGTGTTATAATCAAATGATTTCAAATCCTAAGATTGAAATCAGTACCATGGGTAAGGATGGTACATGGATACGTATAGAGGCCGCTGTTGTTCATGATACGCGGAGAGAAGCCCGGGTACAAATGATGGAACAAAATCAGGAAGCTTTAAGCCAGCTGTATAATGTAGATGATAATCTTATGGAGGTTTTATATCTTCAGGATGCAACTGCAACCATATACTCTTTTACAAAGGCTCCGGAAGTAATTAAATTCTAATATTTGAATGTAATCAATTTCAATTTTGCCTAAAATAATAAGCAGCTACTGATTCCTTTTTATCGTTCAAAAGCACATCAATAGCTGCCATTTTTCTTTACAAGAAGAATTTAATTGCATTAACTAATCCATCCAGATTTTCTTTCTTTATATCTCCCATGAGACAAATCTGAACCCAATTTCTTTCCGATAAATAGCTGCTTTCATAACTCACCAAATACCCGTTTTCTCTCAGATATTGGCCCATTTCCTGTGAGCTATATGGTTTCATCATTGGAATGGTTAAAACTGCTGGATTTACATTCTTTCCTCCATCAAAAGGTGTCAATCCTATATGTGCCAATTGCTGCTTTATATAAGAATAAAGTTCATTGACACGTTTTATTTTATTCCTCTCTTTTAAATTACCTAAAGACGTATAAAGGGCAAATAATAAATTCCATGAAAGTGTATAAGGGATTCCCTGACTGTGAATATATTGATATAGATCCAAGCTCCGGGGAATTTTAATATCCGGTTCTTTAATTTCGTGATTATAAAAGACCATGCCAAGCCCGCAAAAGGCTTCCAGTCCTTTTCCGCTTACACAGGATGCCAAATAAACCCCGCTAAAATCCACCTCGATATTACCAACAGCGCTGATCGCATCTAGACATATTTTAAGATCATTTTTGCAAGCAGAAGATAGGAGTTTTTTGTAATCATTGACCATCCCGGTAGAAGTCTCTGAGTAAACCAGATAAATCCAAAATAACTGTTCTTTCTCCATAACACCGCAGATATCAGACCAATCAAAGCTTTGTCCCCAAGGAATACAGTACGGTGTAAAATCCAAATTATTTTTATACCCATGCTCTATTAGTCTATCGCCGAATTCTCCATTACTTAATATGATTCCCCTTTTATTCAGCTTTCCTATCTCTATGCTGGCCACATCATTTGCCATGGTTCCTGAACCTGTAAATATTTCTACATTTCTAGCTTTTACCAAGGAACATAACTGCCTTTTTGTCTCATAGAAAACTTCCTTAAATTCGTTACTTCTATGAGATAATGGTCTTTCTGAAAAAGCCTTTCTTACCTCCCTGGAAATTTCCACAGGTCCAGGCAATAAGCTGATCTTCTCTTTTTCGGTAAAAAATGATTGTAGCCGAAAGCTGTTCTTTGTAATATACATTGGCTGAAATCTGGCGTTTTCATCTCCAACAATATCTCCAAATGGTCTAAACCCTATATGCTTATACAATTTTTGCTGATTCAGAATTCCCGAAATTACCAATATGTCATACTGTTTTAAGGTGATATATTCAAAGGCCTTCTTTAAAAGGCTGTATATAACTTTTGAATTTCTGAACTGCTTCTTTACAGAAAGAAGTCTCACTTCACAAATTTTGCTGTACCTGGGAAGATATCCGTCTATATGCCCCATTTTCTGTTCTAGAGAAAATGGCCTTTTATCTCTTAACGCAAGCATACCTATAATGTTTTTATTTTTTAAAGCAATTAAATAAGTGTTTTCCCCATTAAACCGATCCACTAAAACTCGACTTTGGTTCTTGCTATGCTGTGGAATTTCCTCAGCAAAAGTCTCATAATTCAGTCTGTAAATAGATTCAAATTCCCAATTTTCCTTTGCTTGTCTAATCTCTATTGTTTCTCCCTGTAAAATAATAATCCCCCCTACATATACATTTTCAACGCTCTCAATTTGTTCTATTATATCATACGAAAAACAAAAGAAGGCATTTTCTGCCTTCTTTACGTATCTTTATTATGCTGGTAACAAGCTTTCTTTAAGGTCTGGAAAATATAACAATATCGTACCCAGCTTCTGAGCTATCTGTCTCATATAACTGAATCATATCATTTTCTTTCAGATTTCCTGAAAACAATTTATACTCGTCATCTTTAGTTACTTGATATACCACAGCTTTGTCGGATAAATTATAAGTCTTTCCTCCGATCACTACAGATTTTCTCTGATTTGCTTCCTCCGCTTTTCCTTGTTCTACGTTGGCACTAACCTTTTCTGCGGAAATGACAATGCCTTTTTTATTTAAACTGATTTTATATAAGCCGACATCATTGAACCCTGTATCGGTCAGCTTTGGTTCACTCCAATTTTTAATCGTATTGCTTTCAGAAGTTAAGGCATCCATTTTGCTTCCATCTTTAAAGCCCACGAGCTGCTGTACCTTGTCCCCATCATCATTGGCATTTTTATTGCACTCATTAATGACCGCATATCCGGCAGATGCTTTGCTTTGCTTGTCTGTTGATGTGCTGTCCTTTGAATCGCTGCTGCCCTCTTTGCTTGCAGAAGTATCTCCTTCCGACACCTTGCCGTTATATCCTCTTGTAAAGATTACCACATCATATTTTTTATTGCTGTTTGTATCGTATAGGTATACCTCATCCCCTGCTTTCAGATTTCCGCTGAAAAGCTTATATTCATTATCATCTGTCCACTGATAAATAACCACTTTATTCTCTAAAGCATATTCCCCTGAGGAAAGTGTTACCGAATTTCTGTTATCCGCACTGACTGTACTTCCTGATTTAGAGGCAGAAACAGCCTTTATTTTCGTGATATTGCCTTTACTGTCCACGCTAGTTTCCCATAATAAAATGGATTTTAGATTTGATGAAATGGAATTATAGTAGGAATAATCCATATTTATATCTAATTTTTTACCCTCCATGAAACCAACGGCATGGGCAACTTTTTGACCATTACTATCTAAAGACTTACTGCATTCATTGAATACTGCATAGGACTTGGAAGCTGTAACTGCTGAATTTGTCGTACTGGTATCATTGGTTTTTCCCTGAGTGTTGGCATCTTTCGAATTGGTTTTTATTTGTACAGTTTTAGTTGAATTATCATAATTAATCGTGATGCCCAATAATTCACTTACTTTTCTGATTGGAATATAGGTTGTCCCTTTATAGTTAATACTAAACGGAACAGTACTTCCATCTTCTAATTGATAATTTTCCCCCTGCTTAACAGCGCTGTTGCCATCCACAGTAAGATTAACTGTGTTAAAGTATGCCTGAATGTTATCCGCCAATGCTGTGGTTGGAACAACTAATAAGCAGGCAAGAATGAAACCGACAATAAACCCTTTGAACTGTTTTCTCATTTCTTTATTCCTTTCTTTTCCCAATATTAAAAAATTTTTATGATTCGATTATATTCCTCTTAGGGAGCATATTCAACCTTCTACAACAAAATATTTGTAAATATTGGGAATATTTTCTGGAATTAAATAAAAAATCAGCAGCTTTGCTTATCAGGGCTATAGTTGCCTGTTCATCTCAGCTGCTGACAGATTAAGGTTTATAGCTTATTTATACACTTTTTGCAGATTTTCTTTCCCTTGTAATCATTCAAATCTTCCATGCTCCCGCATAGAATGCATGAAGGATTATACTTTTTAAGCAATATGTAATCCGATTCCACGTAAATCTCAAGGGGATCTTTTATATCAATCTCCAAGGTCCGTCTTAATTCCATAGGCAGAACTACTCTTCCCAGTTCATCTATTTTTCTTACTATTCCTGTTGACTTCATTTTTTCTTCCTCTTCTGCTATAATTATTATTTTTTCATAATTCTACCATTCTAAAACTAAAAATTATACATGAAAATAATGGAAATATGCATATGTCCCTGCAATTTGAATATATATTACTAAGGCTATTTTTAATAACCGTTATTATAATAACATTTGCAAATTAA
>DKLE01000072.1 GCA_002455605.1 Firmicutes bacterium UBA6648 | reverse complement strand
CTATGAGAAGTGAATAAAGGGATTCGGAAAAGGAGAAAGAAAATATGTCTTACACAGCAATATTGATTACTGTGCTTGTATTGTATCTGGCGGCTAACCTGGTAGCGGGCTTATGGGTAAGTAAAAAACAATCGGAAAAATCTCAAAATGGATTTATTAATAATTATTTTATCGGCGGCCGCTCCATGGGAGGTCTTGTTCTTGCAATGACTCTTGTGGCAACTTTTACCAGTGCCAGCAGTTTTATCGGAGGACCGGGAGTGGCATTCTCCAAAGGTCTGGTGTGGGTATACCTGTCTATGATTCAAGTGCCCACGGCTTTTATCATCCTTGCTGTTCTGGGTAAGAAATTTGCCATTATATCAAGAAAAACCAATGCAGTAACGGTAACCGACTATTTACGGGTACGCTATAACTCCCCTGCGGTTGTGATTATTTCCTCTGTCTGTCTTGTATTGTTCTTCATCGCGCAGATGATGTCTCAATTCATTGGGGGAGCGGTACTTTTTGAAACCATTACAGGGCTCTCATATGTATACGGTCTTACTATGTTTGGAGCTATCGTGATTCTTTATACAACCGTTGGAGGCTTCAAGGCCGTAACAACCACTGACACACTGCAGGGAATCATTATGGTTATAGGCGGATTTATTATCCTGTTTACCATTGTGTCAGTAGCGGGAGGATTTGATTCCTTGATAGATAAGCTGAATGTAGCAAATCCGGATTGGGCTGATATTACAGCCGGAGGAAGCACCACAAAGCCGTATGTTCTGTCTTTCTGGGTATTAGTGGGCATAGGTGTTTTGGGATTGCCTCAGACGGCGGTAAGAGGAATGGGATTTAAGGATACCAAGTCCCTTCATAATGCAATTATTTACGGAACCATTGTAGTGGGGTTCTTAATGCTGGTTATGCATATTTCAGGAGCTTTTGCACCGGCTATATTAGATTCTACAGAGATTACCTCTTCAGATTATGTAGTTCCTGCATTAGTACTGAAATATATGAATCCTGTAGTGGCGGGACTGTTCATTGCGGCGCCTTTAGCTGCGGTCATGTCAACCGTCTCCTCGCTTCTGATTTTGGCTTCCGCAGCCATTGTTAAGGACTTGTATATGAATTATGCAGTAAAGCCTGGAATGAAGAAAAAGCCTGCCTTTCAAAAAAAGATTGCTATGATGTCAATAGGAAGTACTTTGCTGATTGGCATTATTGTATTTATTTTTACCATTTATCCGCCGGATTTAATTGTATGGATAAATCTGTTTGCTATGGGAGGATTGGAATGTGCCTTTTTCTGCCCTATTTTATTTGGTTTGTATTGGCGGAGAGCAAATGCCACAGGAGCGGTACTTTCGGCCCTTTGCGGTGTAACGTCGTTTATATTGATGAATACGCTGGGTATCAGTATCGCCGGGACCACTCCTATAGTGCCTTCGATTATTATTTCCATAGCAGCATTTGTTGTGGGTTCTTTTGTAGGTCCTCAAACAGACGAAGGGACATTAACTCTATTTTTCGGAGAAAAACAAAAAGGAGGCTGAGTTGAAAAAATATTTTAGCAAAAGTGTTATTACATTTATCGTTGTAACGATTTTATCTACATTCTTTGTATATATAGGAGTCAACATATCCAAGGCAGATCTGATGACTAGCAGTGAACAATTCTATCGAGCGAAGGTAATTGCTCTGGAAGACGTACAGGTCAGTGAGATCAGTCTGGATGACGGAGCATCCTCCGTATCTAATAAAAGCGTATATTTTAAGGCAAAATTTACCAGCGGACCAGACAAGGGGAAGACTGAAACCATGCTTCAGTACATCGACTATATGTATGCTGTTCAGTCAAAAACTGTTGAAAAAGGAGATAGTATTGTTGTCTCCTATGCGGCTGATCCTTCCAGCTCACAGGAAATGTGGATGTTTATCGACTATAACCGGATTAATCATCTTATTTTTATCTGCCTGGCTTTCTTTGCCCTTATTATACTCATAGGAAGATCAAAGGGAGTTGCTACCATTATATCTCTTATTTTCACGGCAGGCGGGATCTTCTGTGTATATATTCCCGCTATTTTAAGCGGAAGAAATATTTATTTATCCACCATTGTGGTTTCCATATTTATCATTTTAATGAGCCTGACGGTCATTAATGGGGTAAATATAAAAACCTTTTGTGCAGTTCTGGGCAATATGGGAGGGGTAGCAGTAGCGGGTCTGCTTGCATTCCTTACCAACCATCTGCTGGGCATAACCGGAGTCGTTGATGAAGACTGCTTGTTTCTAATGTATGTGAACAGTCAGCATCCGTTGGACTTAAGAGCTATCGTCTGGGGCAGTATTGTAATCGGCTCCCTGGGGGCGGTGATGGACGTGGCCATGTCAATCGCTTCTGCAATGAATGAGCTTTCGGAAACCATGGAAGAAAAGTCCGCAAAGAGAATGATTCGATCAGGGATGAATATCGGCAAGGATGCAATCGGAACCATGACCAACACACTGATTCTGGCTTATATCGGTGGTTCTTTAGCAACTGTTCTGTTACTGGTAGCCTCCAATAAAGATCCATTATATTTGTTCAATATGGAAATGATTGTGGTTGAAGTCCTTCAGGGAATTATAGGAAGTACGGGAATATTGTTCGCAGTACCGGTCACGGTGGTTATTGCGGCGTATTTGTATAACAAACCCACGAATCGCAATGTTTAATTCTCAGTCAGATTGGGTTAAAAAGGCTATATTTTAACGATGGAGGTGGTATGAAAATGCTTTCTATGACAAGATATGCCATCAAAACTGAACGCCTTGTGCCTTGGATAAAATTCATATGGTATTTTGAGGCTGAGGATGCCGATATTCATTATAAACTGCTGCCAACCGACTGCATTGATGTGTTGCTGAATTTATCCGGCAATATTACCTATGAAACAGAGTCAAAATGTATTTCTGCCGCTCCCTTTCATGTAAATGGATTGAGAAGCAGGTACAGCTATATTCATCAGACAGGAAATATCCGTATTTTCGGAATATCTTTTTATCCCTTTGGACTGTATCCTTTTATTCATAAATCATTAATCAGCACACGGGATGAAGTAGTTGATTTATTTGAACTGGCAGCACCTCTTGCTAAAAAACTGGAAGGGGTGGTTTCCAAGGGCGTATCCACAGAAGATATCATAGGGAATATTGAAAAAGCTCTGTGTGAGGAAATCCAAGTAAATGAGAATGATATAAGCAAGGCTTGTCTGATACATGACTTCTTGGCAGCTGACTGTGATACCACTATACAAGCGTTTTGCCGGGAACATAACATACATACAAAAACTTTTATGCGAAATGTTTTATGCTATACAGGATATACGCCGAGAGCGTTACGTTCCATAAGGAGATTTCAAGAAGCCGGTAATCAGCTGGTTCATCAGACCTCAAAACGATTATCAGGAATAGCGTATGATAATGACTTTGCAGACCAAGCTCATTTCATAAGAGAGTTCCGGAGGTTTTCCGGAGAAGCTCCCCGAACCTTTCAGCAAGAAAAAATCACAGTAAAAGAAAATACCAAATATGACTATCGGTAAATGTCCTTTTTGTTCAATACCTTTTGTTTTTTTCATTTATACTTATAAAAAAACAGGAGGTATTTTTTATGTGCATTACAACAGAATTAGTAACCATGAAATCCGCAGAAGGTATTACAAAGGAAGAATTTATTACTATTGTGGACGGGCTTGAAAAGAACTTTCACTCTAAACAGTCGGGCTTCATTGACACGGAGCTGCTCTATGATGAAGCAAATAGCCTGTGGATAATGATTCAACATTGGGAATCAGCAGAGCAATTAAAAGCTGCTTCCCGTAAAATGTTTAACGACAGTGCTGCAGAGACATTTGTCAAATCTCTCAAGCCTGAAAGTGTAAAAATGACAATAGCACCACAAATAAAACGGTGGAAGTAAGATGGTGAAACAGCCAAGCGGCGGTTTTGAGCAATCAAAGCCGCCGTTTTTGTTTAAAAGAACGGATTTGAAAAAAATCTGTTTCCCTTAATTGAAGTAGGATATATGTCGTGATATAATACATATTCAGAGTAATTACTGTACTAATTTTCGGAGGATAAATAATGATGAATGACATTATTGTCAGCTTGCAGAACATTGCAGCAGAATATGATGGTGAAAGAGTAATAGATAATCTAAATCTAGATATACGAAATGAAGAATTTGTTACCTTTTTAGGACCGTCAGGATGTGGGAAAACCACGACCCTGAGGATTATAGGAGGGTTTGTTCAGCCTGTAGCAGGGGATGTTTTTTTTGACGGAAAACGGATAAACGGATTTCCCCCCTATCAGAGACATGTAAATACGGTGTTTCAAAGATATGCTTTGTTTCCTCATTTAAATGTTTTTGAGAATGTGGCTTTTGGACTGAGACTGAAAAAACTTCCGGCTGATCAGATTCATAAAAAAGTGGAAAATATGCTTGCACTGGTGAATCTATCCGGTTATGAGAACAGAAACATTAATCAGCTGTCCGGAGGCCAGCAGCAGAGAGTTGCCATAGCAAGAGCACTGATTAATGAGCCGAAGGTTTTACTGTTGGACGAGCCTTTGGGCGCTTTGGATTTAAAGCTTAGAAAAGAGATGCAGATAGAACTGAAAAAAATCCAGCAGGCACTAAAAATTACCTTCGTGTATGTAACTCACGATCAGGAAGAAGCACTAACCATGTCGGATCGGGTTATTGTAATGAGGAATGGAAAAATACTTCAGATGGGCACGCCTCAGGATATCTATAATGAACCGGCTAATGCCTTTGTAGCAGATTTTATCGGAGAAAGCAATATCCTCAGCGGTGTTATGCATAAGGATTATCTGGTGGAATTTGCGGGGGTTTATTTCGAATGTGAAGACTCCGGATTTGCCCCGATGGAGGCGGTAGACGTGGTTATCCGGCCGGAGGACATAGATGTAGTTCCCATAGAAGAAGGCAAGATTACCGGACGAGTGGAGGACATTATTTTTAAAGGTGTTCATTACGAAATTACCGTGAGCGGTCATGGTTTTACATGGCTTATCCATTCTACGGACAGTCAGCAGGTGGGAGAAATGATAGGAATGACTCTTACACCAAACGATATACACGTTATGAGAAAAATGGAGGAGCAGAGATGAATTCAAAACAGGCAGCTTATCCATACCTGATATGGACGGTGGTGTTTATTGCTGTTCCCCTGGGATTGATTATGTACTTTGCCTTCCTAGATATGCAGGGGAACTTAAGTATGAGCAATCTGGTTTCTGCTGGACGCTATTCATCCGTGTTTGTAAAATCCATCTGGCTGGCAGCGGTATCTACTGTACTTTGTTTAATCATCGGCTATCCGATTGCCTATCTGATGTCAAGGATGCGGGGAATCGGAAGCAGGACCTTACTGATGCTGTTGATGCTTCCCATGTGGATGAACTTTTTGCTTCGGACTTATGCATGGATGACTCTGCTGGAGAATAACGGCATTATCAATCAGCTGCTGAAGCTGGTTGGTATAGGACCTTTTAGCATGATCAATACACAAGGGTCTGTGGTAATGGGCATGATCTATAATTATATCCCCTTTATGATTTTACCCCTTCATTCAGTGATGGTGAAAATTCATAATGATATTATTGAAGCTGCCCAGGACTTGGGAGCAGGACCGGGGGACGTTTTTACCAAGATAGTGCTTCCTTTGAGCAAACCGGGGATTAAAACCGGTGTTATGATGGTTTTTGTCCCGGCTGTCAGCACTTTCATCATATCTCAGATGCTGGGAGGCGGTCACAATCAATTGATTGGTGATATTATTGAAATGCAGTTTTTAGGAAATGCTTATAATCCGCATTTGGGTTCAGCGATTTCCTTAGTGCTTATGCTGCTGGTTCTGATGTGCATGAGTGTATCAGGATTTTTGGATGACGAGGGAGTGGAGGAAAGACTACTGTGAAATGGTATTCAAAGACATATATCGGAGTATTTTTGGCATTTTTATATCTGCCCATTATGATACTCATCATTTTTTCGTTTAATGATTCAAAGGGAAGAACGTTTACCGGATTTACTACAAAGTGGTTTATTCAGCTGTTTAATGACAGAGCCGTTCTGGATGCTCTTTGGACAACGGTTATCGTAGCGCTGGTTTCAGCCACAATTGCTACAATCATGGGAACGGCAGCGGCTATCGGATTAGAAAAGATGGATGCTAAGATCAAATCCGTATTTATGAATTTAACTTATGTTCCCATTATCAATCCGGAAATCATAACCGGGGTT
>DKLE01000033.1 GCA_002455605.1 Firmicutes bacterium UBA6648 | reverse complement strand
ATCGTAACGGATGAGGCCCCATATGAGCTGGTGAAGAAGATGAGGGCGTCTATACTGGTTATGGGACCGCTTTTAGCAAGAACCGGAAAAGCCCGAATTGCACTTCCGGGAGGCTGTGCTATAGGTGCAAGGCCGATTGATTTGCATTTAAAAGGATTTCAGGCCCTTGGGGCGCAAATCATCGAAGGTCATGGATATGTTGAAGCTGTTGCAGATAAACTCATTGGTAACAATGTTTACTTGGACTTTCCAAGTGTAGGTGCAACGGAAAATATTATGATGGCAGCTGTATTGGCTGAAGGAATTACTATTTTGGAGAACGTTGCAGAAGAACCGGAAATAGTAGATTTGGCGAACTTCTTAAACAGGATGGGTGCTAAAATTAAGGGAGCAGGTACAGACACTATAAAAATAGAAGGCGTTCAGGCTCTGCACGGCGCAAAACACTCTGTTATACCAGATAGGATTGAAACAGGAACCTTTATGGTGGCTGCGGCCATTACAAGGGGGAATGTCCTGATCAAAAATGTAGTACCTGATCATGTGAAGCCTATTATTGCAAAGCTGAAAGAATGCGGCGCAGCTGTGGAGATTACCGATGAAGGAATGATAGTAAGAGGGGATGTGGGTCCGCTTACTACTACTGATATAAAGACATTGCCTTATCCTGGCTTCCCCACTGATATGCAGTCTCAGTTTATGTCTTTACTGGCAACTGTCAAGGGTTCCAGTATAGTAATTGAAACTGTTTTTGAGAACCGGTTTATGCATGTGGGCGAATTGAACCGAATGGGTGCAAATATAAAGATTGAAGGTAGAAGCGCTGTAATTCAAGGAGAAAAGATTCTTCAGGGAGCTCAGGTTATTTCTACGGATTTAAGAGCGGGTGCCGCTTTGGTTTTAGCGGGTCTTACGGCAGAAGGAACAACTGAGATATCTGAAATTTATCATATTGAACGAGGATATGAAAAGTTTGTTGAGAAATTCAGAGGAATCGGTGCAACGATCATAAGAGTAGAAGAATGAAAGCAAGGGAAAGGGACCTTATAGGGTCCCTTTTTTAGTATATTTTTACTCCGGTATAGTAATGCTCCAGTATTTCTTTATAATTGGAGCCTCGTTCGGCCATGCCATTGGCACCGTATTGACTCATTCCTACACCGTGACCAAATCCATTGCTGGTTATTGTGATGGTACTTCCGTCGAATGCGGTCTCAAAGTTTGCGGAGGATAGACCCAGGGCATCTCTCACTTCTCTGCCTTTGTAAGTAGACTCATTTATTTTAATATCCTCTACACGCCCTCCAGCACTTTTGGAAATTACATTAATGCTTTGAACGGACGATGAAAGCTTTCGATTGGGATATTTCAGATTCAGTAAATATACAAAATCCTTGGCGGAAAAATATTTTACTTCTTTTTGATGTGTAGCCTCTTCTTCATAAGGGCTTTCTACGCTTCTTAAGTAAGGAACCGCGGAGGCAAAGACATCTTCTGAATTTTCCGTATGACCGCCGCTGGAAGAGTGAAAGAGCGCCTGCTCTGCAAGCTTGCCGTCATAATACATAAGCTGGCCTTTTGTTGAATCCACGGCATTACATATTTTTTGCCAGTCTTCATTCATCCATACTTCACCCTTTAGGGATGTAAGATCATAAACACTCCTATAAACCTGACAATGGGTATCGTCGCACAAGGGGGCATCAGGATGTGCAGGAGGATTTCCTCCTTCACCGGAACGCATTATTTTTGAAAGTGAATAGGTTCTTGCCGCCACTGCCTGAGCTTTTAACGCTTCAGGTTCAAAATTAGACGGCATTTCTCCGGCGACAACGCCTTTTACGTAATCTTCAAAAGGAATAACCTCGGTAACTCCGTAAGCGTGACGGTAAACGTTTATGTATTCGGGAGTATCGATTTTATTTCCAAGTATCTGTGGTATTTCGGGACTGGGAAGCTTATGAAAAATGCCATTTATGCCTAATAGCACGGCAGGCAGAAGGATGAAGAAAAACAGCTCTGCGATAACCACATATAAAATAGTTTTTTTCGTTATTCTCATAGTAATTCCTCTCAGTTTAGTTTATTATATTAATGATGAGGACAAAGTATGACTAACAAAAAAATAAAAAGGAGATGCAGCGGTGAGAGAAATAAATGTATCCCATATCACGCAGGCAATCGCAGAAATGGCAATTGCTGCAAATCATAATTTAAGTAATGATGTATGCAAAACCCTTAGTGATTGCCGGAAAAATGAAGATTGGCCTGTGGCAGAAGAAATATTGAAAAATATTGAAGAGAATATAAAAATTGCGAAGGAAGGGACTTTCCCTTTATGCCAGGATACCGGGATGGCGTGTGTTTTTTTGGAAATGGGGCAAGATGTACACTTTATGGGAGGAAATCTGGAAGATGCAGTGAACGAAGGTGTAAGAAGAGGGTATGCAGAAGGCTATTTAAGAAAATCGGTGGTGAAGGATCCCATCAGAAGAGGTAATACGGGAGACAACACACCTGCACATATACACTATGAAATCGTACCAGGTGACAAAGTGAAAGTAACCTTTGCCCCAAAAGGTTTTGGATCAGAAAATATGAGTCAGATAAAAATGTTTCCTCCGGCAGCAGGGGAAAAAGGAGTAAAGGATTTTATTGTACAGGTGGTGAAGGATGCCGGGGCAAATCCCTGTCCTCCGGTAGTAGTAGGAGTAGGAATCGGAGGTACTTTTGACAGAGCTGCATTGATGGCAAAGGAAGCCTTGCTGATTCCTTTTGATGCGCCAAATGAAGATGAATATTATAAAAGGATGGAAGCAGAATTATTAGATAGAATTAATGACTTGGGTATTGGCCCCCAAGGCTTAGGAGGAAAAACTACGGCTTTAGCCGTTAAGATTAAAACTTTTCCCACTCACATTGCCGGCATGCCTGTTGCCGTTAACATCAACTGTCACGTTTCCAGACATGAAGAAAGAATATTGTAGGAGGGGAGCATGGAACAAACAACAAAAAAGATAAAACGTTTGGACTTTCCTTTCACGAAAGAAAAGCTGAGAGGGCTTGAAGCAGGAGACAGCGTGCTGATTTCGGGTACTATTTATACAGCGCGGGATGCAGCTCATAAAAGGTTGACTGAATTGCTGGATCAAGAGGAAAAGCTGCCCTTTGATTTGAAAGGCGCTATTATTTATTATGTAGGGCCTACTCCTGAGAAACCAGGTTATGCTATCGGAGCTGCCGGACCTACCACAAGCTACAGAATGGATGATTATGCTCCTCGTTTTTTAGATCTGGGGCAGTCTGCAATGATCGGAAAAGGGCAAAGATCAAAGAAAGTAATGGAAGCTGCGGTGAGAAACGGTGCTGTATATTTTGCAGCTATTGGAGGAGCAGGAGCATTGATTGCCAGGAGCATTGTGAAATCTCAAGTGATCGCTTTTGATGATTTAGGGGCAGAAGCTGTCAGAGAATTGGAAGTGATCGATTTTCCTGTAACTGTTGTGATTGACAGTAAAGGTAATAATCTATATGAGATGGGCCCTGCTGCCTATTTAGAGCAAAAAGACGGTAACAAGAGATAATAAAAGCCAAAAGAGGTATCGGATAAAGATACCTCTTTTGTATATGGATAAATGCAAAAATGTTTTTTAAAAAGTAAATTGGATTATTTCAGAAGCCCATTGGGCAGATTCCATGTAGGCTGTGGTAATGTTGGAAGGGTTCAGTTTCAATAGTCTGCATAGCCTTTCGACTTCGCTCCAATCGCCTTTTTCATAAGCTATTGCCAGCTTTAAAGGCCGACCTAAGGTATTTTCTTTATTAATAATGGCTTCTTTGGTTTCGATTGACAATGGCAGATCCTCTAAAACATCCACAATATTTTTATCTGTAAGAACATCTAACATGGAGAATAATCCGATTAAGAAACATTCCGAAGCCCGATCGCTGAATCCACAGTAAGGGGCTATTATTTCCAGCATTTTAGCCCGCTGAAGACAAACAGAGACTAATTCATCACTTTGGCCGGTATACATAGACCGAAGTATAATTAAGTACATCCATTTGCGTATATTGGAAAAACCTAAACGGACAAGCGCTTGCCGTACGGTATTTATTTGTTCAATTCCTCCATAAATAGGAGAATTAGCAAACTTAAACAATTTATAAGTCAATGATACGTCTTTTTCAAATATTGATACCAGTTTGGTATAAGTGGGATTATGACTGTCCAAAGCTCGGATGATTTCAAAATGACTGGAAACCAGACTATTAATATCTTTATATTTAAAAATACAAGGCTTAGAAAAATAATAGCCTTGAAAATAGTCATAGCCCATGGATTTAGCACGTTCAAATTCTTTAGCCGTTTCTACTTTTTCAGCTAAAAATTTAAGGCCGGGACGATTAAATTTTTTTATGATTTCTATTTGATCCGAAGGGCTTGTCAGTAAAAAGTCTACCTTTATTATATCCACCAGATTAATAATTTCAGTATAAGGGTAGTGGAGCGTGAAGTCATCCAGAGCCAAAGTATATCCCTTGTCTTTCAGGTTAAGAAGCTTTTGCATAAAGCCTGCATCGGGGACAATATCTTCTAAAATTTCTATGGTCATATAATCCTTTGAGAACAACAATGGAGTACCGTCGTTGATCAAGTCTTTTGTGAAATTAATATAAGCACGTTTCCCTTCCACCAGCTTCTCAAAAGACGCAACCAATGTACTTGCCATAAGTACCGAGTTTGTGGCGGCATTGGCATCTTTGATGTAAGCCGTTTGTGTCTCCGGATCTCTGTATAATAGTTCATAAGCAACAACATCTTTTAGTTGATCAAAAATGGGTTGTCTTGCAATATATATAAGCATAAAAGCCTCTTTTCTAATAGAAATCTATTGAACAGATATTGGATAGTATTAACCTATAATATTATACCATTAATGATAAATAAATGAAAGATAGGAAGGTTCTCATTTATGACACACCATCTTAATTATCTGAGAATAAAATATAAAAAAGATATTGACAATATAAGTTAGCCATGGTAAACTCATAACAGATAAAAAGGTTAGTGCGAGCTAACTTATTTTAAAGACTCGTAGTTAGTGTAAGCTTACTTTTATAATATAGTTCACACAGTCTAACAAAGGAGGTAATGTTATGCCATTGACAATGACTACACCTGGAACACAGGTAACAGTATCTGCCATTAAGGGTAGAGACAACACGAAGAGATTTCTGGAAAACTTAGGGTTTGTTGAAGGGACGCAAGTAATGGTTATCTCTGAATTAGGAGGAAACGTTATTGTAAATGTTAAAGAAGCCAGAGTAGCAATAAGTAAGGCTATGGCATCAAGGATTTTAATCCAATAAGATGCTTGAGCTGATCAATATATAATAAAACCTGACCGAAAAGCGGAGCTAGTATTTTTCTGCTTTCAAATAAAATGGAGGAATCATGAGAAATTTAAAAGAAGTAAAGTGTGGGGAAACTGTAACTGTAGAGAAATTACAAGGCGAAAGGGCACTTAAAAAGAGGATTATGGATATGGGCATTACAAAAGGAGTACAGATCTTTGTACGAAAAGTAGCTCCTTTAGGAGACCCGATAGAAATAACCGTCAGAGGATATGAGCTTTCAATTAGAAAGAGCGAAGCTGAGAATATCATTATTGCATAAAAAGAAACGCTTGCAGTTTAATTGAAACAGGAGGAAATTATATGAAAAGAATTACAATTGCCTTAGCAGGCAACCCAAATTGTGGTAAGACCACAATTTTTAATGATCTAACAGGGTCTAGCCAGTATGTAGGCAACTGGCCCGGTGTAACTGTAGAAAAAAAGGAAGGGAAATTCAAGAAAGATAAAAACATTGTGATTGCTGATCTTCCGGGAGTTTACTCTCTTTCACCATATACTTTAGAAGAAGTTATAACCAGAAATTATTTAGTAAAAGAAACACCTGATGTAATCATAAATCTGGTAGACGGTACTAATCTGGAAAGAAACTTATATCTTACAACGCAGCTCCTTGAACTGGGAATTCCGGTTGTGCTGGGTGTAAACATGGCGGATCTGCTTAGAAAGAATGGAGACAAGATTGATTTAAAGAAGCTTTCAGAACAGTTGGGATGCCCAGTGATGGAAGTGTCTGCATTAAAGGGAGAGGGTTGTAATGAACTGGTTCAATGTGCTGTGGAGTTAGCTAAAACTAACCAAGTGAGACTGCATCGGTTTTCTAAAGATGTAGAGGAAGCTATTGAAGCCATTGAAGCGTTGATTAAAGATGCAGTGTCTTCGGAACATGCAAGGTGGTATGCCGCTAAACTGTTTGAACGGGATGAAGAGGTTTTAAAAGAACTTAAACTGAATGAACATACTAAAATTAAAGTTGATGACGTAATAACGAAGCTGGAAAACCAATTGGATGATGATAGTGAAAGCATCATTGCAAATGAAAGATATATCTTTATAGGTGAAGTTGTCAATAAAGTTCTGAAGAAAAAGCAAAGGGGCCTTACAACTTCCGATAAAATTGACCAAATTGTAACCAACAGAATTCTGGCGTTACCGATATTTATGGCAATTATGTTTATTGTTTATTATGTATCGGTTTCCTGGTTGGGAACTATTGTGACAGACTGGACAAATGATGTTTTGTTTGGTGAATACATACAAGGTGGAGTTTCAGAATTTATGGCAAATGCCGGCACTGCAGAATGGCTTCAAGGCCTGGTAGTGGACGGTGCCATCGGCGGCGTAGGTGCTGTACTGGGATTTGTACCGCAGATGTTTATTTTATTCTTCTTCCTGTCAATTCTGGAAGACTGCGGATATATGGCAAGAGTAGCTTTCATTATGGATAGAATTTTTAGAAAGTTTGGTCTTTCAGGAAAGAGTTTTATTCCTCTTTTGGTAGGTTCCGGCTGCGGAGTACCGGGGATTATGGCGACAAAAACCATTGAAAATGAAAAAGATCGACGCATGACAATAATGACTACTACTTTCATTCCGTGCGGTGCTAAGCTGCCGGTAATTGCGCTGATTGGCGGTGCTATGTTCCCGCATATTCCTTGGCTTGCTCCTGCAATGTATTTTGCGGGGATAGCTGCGGTAGTTTTTTCAGGTATAGCTCTTAAAAAGACGAAGATGTTTGCGGGAGATACAACTCCGTTTGTAATGGAATTGCCTCAGTATCATATGCCTGCGGCGAAAGGCGTTCTGATTCATATGTGGGAAAGAGGAAAATCTTTTATTATAAAAGCCGGAACAGTAATTTTCGTAGCTTGTGCAGCCATCTGGTTCTTATCTAATTTTGGATTCTCTTCCGGAGGATTCGGTATGGTAGAACAGGACGACAGTATGCTTGCAGCAATCGGAACTTTTGCAGCACCGATTTTCGCACCGCTTGGCTTTGGAAATTGGCAGGCAGCAGTTGCGACTATATCCGGACTGGTAGCAAAAGAAAATGTAGTAGGTACCTTCGGTGTATTATTCGGACTTGGAGCTGATGTGGCTGAAGATGATGCCGGTCTTCTTACTGATATTGCTTCCATGTTCCCATACAGCGCTGCGGCATTATCCTTCCTTGTATTTAATCTACTTTGCGCACCTTGCTTTGCAGCAATCGGTGCAATCAGAAGAGAAATGAACAATGCAAAATGGACTTGGTTTGCAATTGGATATCAGACAATTCTAGCTTATGTTGTAGCTTTAATAGTTAATCAGATTGGTGGCGTAATCTTCGGAGGACTGACTTTCGGAGCCGGAACAGTGGTTGCAATCGTATTGCTTGCAATAATGATATTTTTACTTGTAAGACCAATGCCTAAGAAAAGAGGTACAATGGTATGCTGTCAACAATCATAATAGGGGGAATATTTCTTATTTTAATATTCTTCGCAGGAAGACATGTGCTCAGAAACATGAAAGCCGGTAAATGCACCGGATGCAGTGAATGCGGAACTTCCCAATCGGAAAGCGGCTGCAGCTGCTGTCATGATGCACAAAAAAAAGATGAGCCAAATAAGTAATTTATAAGAAAGGGTGGTAAGCACTTACCACCCTAAAAAAAGAATAAAAAGTTAGCATAAGCTAACCCAAATGTTTACAATGGATAAAGAATATTGTGTAAATGCAGAAGGAATGGCTGAAAGGGGATTGAAAATGCTGGAAAACCTGATTATTGAAAAATGTGCACCGACTCTGGCAAATTTAAAAACAGGAGAAATTGTAAACTATAGGTTTAAAGACCTAATAAATGCGAAAATGGATGTAATACGGTTAAATGATAAGCTGTCGTCACGAGGGGTTAATATAGAAATCTTAGTAGAAAGAAAGAATAGTTTGTTGCTTTATGTTTATAGAAAAAATCGGCTGTCTTGTGATCTTTCATGTCCGCTGGCAAGAAGCTTTTTAGAGAAGCAAGGGTATGCGTCTGTGGATATAGGAGAGGCAATACTGATGCTGCGGGCTAAAATCAACAGAAATGGATTAAAAAATAAATTTCCTCATGAGATAGGTCTGTTTCTGAGTTATCCTATTCAGGATGTTCAAGGGTTTATTGAAAACCAGGGGAAGAATTGCAAGCATTGCGGCTATTGGAAAGTATATGGAGAAGAAGAGAAAGCAGCTTTAATGTTTGCAAAATTTGATAAGTGTAAAGAAGCTTACAGAAGAATGTGCAGGCAGGGAGTAAGCATTAATAAGCTTACCGTTGCATGCTGATAAAAAGAAAGGAAAAGGTAAAATCATATGAAAAAGATAGCAGTAGTTTATTGGAGCGGAACAGGCAATACAGAAAAAATGGCAGAAGCTGTTTTTAAAGGGGCAGAGTCAGCAGGAGCAGAGGCGTCATTGTTTAACGTAAATGACTTCAGTGCTGATATGGCCGATAATTTTGATGTTATTGCTTTTGGATGCCCGTCTATGGGAGCAGAAGTGCTGGAAGAAGCGGAATTTGAACCAGTATATAGTGCTTGCAGAGATAAATTAACCGGTAAAACTGTTGGGATTTTTGGTTCCTATGGCTGGGGAGACGGCGAATGGATGAGAAACTGGGAAGAAGATGTTCTTCAGGCAGGAGCTTCTGTACCTCATGGGTATTTAATTATAAATGAAACTCCTGATGATGCAGGATTAGAAACGTGTAAAAATTATGGGATAAATTTAGTGAAATAAGTTAAGGGATAAAATATGAGTGTAGTAATAGTAGGCGGTAACGAAAGAATGGTTGCCCAGTATAAAGGGATATGCAAAGAATTTGGATACAAAGCAAAAGTTTTTGCAAAAATGACAACTGATTTTAAAAGAAAGATAGGAACACCTGATTTAGTAATCCTATTTACAAATACGGTATCACATAAGTTGGTAAACAGTGCAGTTCAGGAAGCCACAAGATGCAATTCCGCTATAATCCGTTGCCATAGCAGCAGTTCATGTGCATTAAAGAAAGCGTTGGAGTATCATTGTAATGGTAATTGCAATGAATGTGAGATGTGTAACTGTGATTTATCATGATCTGATTGACAGCATAGTCGCAGCTCTTGAAGCCAGAGATCAATATACTGCTAATCATTCGAGAAGAGTAAGTGACATGACGGAACAGGCGTGCATTGCTCTGGGGATGAATGAACAGGAGTATGAGAATATTCATATTGCTGCCCATGTGCATGACATTGGAAAAATAGGTATTCCAGATGCGATTCTTATGAAGCCGGGAAAACTGAGTGACGAAGAATGGGCATATATTAAAATGCATCCTCAAATTGGAGCTGATATTTTAAATAAATCCCAAACATTACAGCCACTATCGAAAATCGTATTACATCATCATGAGAGCTGGGATGGAGGGGGATATCCTTCCGGCCTGAAAAAAATTGATATTCCGTGGGGTGCACGGATTATAGCAATTTGTGATTCTATCGATGCAATGATGAGTGATCGTATATATAGGAAGGCTTTATCATCGGAAGAGTGTATGAATGAGATTGATAAGTGTTCCGGAAGATTATATGATCCCCACATTGCAAAATGTATAATAAGAGGTTGGGATAAGATTGTAGAGCCAATCTACAAATAGCACAATTTAAAAATAGTATAATACTCAGCATGTTAAAAGCCTGGCAAGGGGGAATGTTCCGCTTTGCCGGGCTTTTAGCTTA
>DKLE01000075.1 GCA_002455605.1 Firmicutes bacterium UBA6648 | reverse complement strand
GAAAAGATTAAAGAAATCGCAGTGAAAGAGGATATTAGACTGGCTGCTATAAACGCTCTGGGAGCGGTAGGGGAGTTTACGGCAGGAGTTCTTAACACAAAGGAAAAGAAATATTATTCCAATGATTACAGCGGCGATTTTGAAATCGTATCCCTGACGGGGACGATCAATACCATGAACAAGGAATTTTACTGCCATCTGCATATGAGCGCAGGCGATGGAACAGGAAAAGTCTTCGGAGGGCATCTGAACAGAGCCGTGGTCAGTGCCACCTGCGAAATGATTATAAATATAATCGACGGTGAAGTGGACCGGGTATTTAATGAAGAGGTTGGTCTTAACATCCTTGACTTTAATTAAATAACAATGAGATTGCTTGAAAGCCTTTTTGTATGTACAAAATTTACATACAAAAAGGCTTTTTATTTTACCGAGTGATAAAGTTTACAGAAATTTTACCCGGCCTTAATGAGTTGTTTTATTTGCCGTATTATAATTCAGTTAGAAACAAGTATAGGAGGTGCCGTTCTAATTACAACAAGTAAGTTATGGGGCTTTGACGTATTTAATGGGAGGAAATTAATTTGGTAAAGAATTATATATTGGATACAAATGTTCTGATTCATTTTCCTGGCTGTATTTATACCTTTGAAGACAACAATATTATTATTCCCATCATTTGTCTGGAGGAATTGGATAATTTAAAGAAAAAAGAAGGAATTTTGGGGTATCAAGCCAGAGAAGCGATTAGAGAAATTAATAATGTAAGGCAATACGGAAATATTCATAACGGAGTTAAGCTGCCTAGGGGAGGGACCTTGAGGGTAGAGTTAAATCATATGAATCCCGTGGATATTCCGGATGGTGTAGATTTAAATAAGAATGACAATAAAATTTTAACGATTGCACTTAATATAAAAAATGAATCAAAAAAGATTAAGACGATCTTGGTGACAAAAGACCTTTGCGTGGCCATTAAAGCGGAGTCCTTGAACCTGGAAGTGCAGGATTATCAAAGCGATAAAATTGATGTAGATAAAGTATATAAGGGCTATAAAGAGATAGCTTTGTCTTCTTCCCAAATCGACAAAATTTATCAGGGAGGAGTAAAGCTTACTAAAAAAATGGGAGTAACCGCTTATCCCAATGAATTTTTCTGTATAAAAAGCAGCGACAAGAAGGGACATGAAACCTTAGCCAAGTTTGACGGAAATAAGATCGTTCCCTTAAAATATGCAGGAGACAAAGCCTGGGGGTTGTCTCCAAGAAACCGGGAACAGAAGATGGCTTTTGAACTCTTGATGGATGAAGATATTCACTTGGTAACGCTGACCGGGGGAGCAGGTACAGGAAAGTCTATTTTATCAGTGGCCGCAGCACTGCAAAAGGTTATTGAAAACCATGTTTACGATAAAATTATTTTAGTCAAACCAGTGATCTCTGCGGGTAATTCCATTGGTTATTTGCCGGGAACAGAAGACGAAAAGCTTAAGCCTTTTATGGAATCCTTCGGTGATGCCATTGAAAATTTAATGTCAGAGCGGAGTAAAAAGCATCATGGGGAAAAAAATGATAAGGTAGATAAAAATGCCAAGAAACGAGGAGAGTCTATTGAAAAACCGCTGTTTTCGGTAGAGAGCTTTTTAGGACAATACAAGGAGGCAGGAATCATTGAAATGAAGACTTTTGCATTCATGAGAGGCAGAACTTTATCCAATGCAATGGTAATCATAGATGAGGCCCAGGAAATGACCCCGCACCTTGCTAAATTAATGCTGACAAGAGCCGGACTAAACGCAAAATTTGTTATGATAGGGGATCCCTCTGACAATCAAATTGATAACACCCTGGTGGATTCTAAATCCAACGGTCTTGTTTATGTTGTGGAAAAAATGAAGCCTTATGAAATAACCGGACATATCTCCCTGGAAGAGGTAGAGCGAAGCGCTTTAGCAAAAATAGCAGAGGATTGCTTATAATTAAATAGACTGCATGAAGAACTATTCTTTTTCTGTGATTTTAGGTTATAATAAGCTTATATAAATAAACTGACAGGAAAACATAATGATAAAATCAGGCAAGGAAGAAGGATATGTATTATAAAATCGAAAATGACATAATGCAAGAGACCAACGGTGAGAATTGGGGGAAAAAACCGGATAGAATTGCTGTATTCACCAGCGGGGAATGGGAACAGGCAGTACAAATTCGGGCCAGCTACCTGCTGGAACAAAATCGTGATAATATTCGGTTTTGCAAGCTTGAAAGCTATGCGGATTTTCTGTTTGGAACTTTGCATATACCCCGAAAACGAGGTCAGGAGAACAATATAGGCTTCGCTTTTTACATCTTAGAGAATAAGCTTATCTTTATTGACGATACGGACGCAGTAAAAAAGAATATTGAAAAGATTATGTCAGGAAAGCTTCGAAAAGGATACACAGTGGAACGATTTTTATATGATTTTCTGGTATCATTGATTGAAGAAGATATTTTATATTTGGATCAGATTGAGAAAGATATAACGAAAATGGAGGAATTGATATTAGCGGGGGAAGTAGAAGATTTTAATTATCAAATGCTTGGCCTCAAAAAGGAAATTTCTCGTTTATATCGTTATTACAGTCAACTGACGGATTTGGGAGAAAGCTTATTTGACAATGAAATGGATTTTTTCGGGAAAGATGATATCGCTACTTTTCGTATTTTTGCCGATCGTGTGGCTAGACTTCAGGGGGAGACTCAAGTTCTGAGAGAATATGCCATGCAGGTTCAGGAAGTGTATCAATCGGAAATCGGGATTCGCCAGAATGATGTGATGAAAGTACTGACTATGGTAACTATTATATTCTTGCCATTGACTCTGATTGTGGGGTGGTATGGAATGAATTTCACCCATATGCCGGAATTAAGCTGGACGTATGGGTATCCAATGGTGATCATACTGAGTTTTGCCATTGTTGTGGGAAGCCTGTGGGTCTTCAAGAAAAAAATGTGAGTGTCTTTTTACACTCACATTTTTTCTTGAAGACTATACTACCTGTAAATTTTTTAAGGATATGTCCAGAATAGGAGAAGAATGTGTCAAAGCACCGGAGGAAATATAGTCGATACCTAAGTTCACAAGTGTTGAGACGTTTTCCAGAGTTACATTCCCCGAGCATTCAGTTTCCGCGCGCCCACCGATTAGTTCTATGGCTTTTTTCATCAGTTCCGGACTCATATTATCCAGCATAATGATATCTGCACCTGCCAGGACGGCTTCTTGAACCATGTCCAGATTTTCAGCTTCTACTTCAATTTTTCGGATAAAGGGAGCATATTCCTTTGCCATTTGAATAGCTTTTTTTACTCCGCCTGCCGCATTGATATGATTATCTTTCAAAAGGATGCCGTCGGACAAATTATACCGGTGGTTACAGCCTCCGCCAACCTTTACCGCATACTTCTCAAATATTCGGTTGTTGGGGGTAGTTTTTCGGGTATCCAGCAATCTAGTTTTAGAGCCTTCCAGTAATTCAGCCACAGAGCGGGTATAAGTGGCAATACCGCTCATTCTTTGCAGATAGTTAAGGGCTGTTCTTTCTCCGGAAAGCAAGGCCCGGACATCTCCCGATACGGTAGCCAGAATTTCACCGCTCTTTATTCTGTCCCCGTCTTTAATATTCATTTGAACCGTTACATTTTCATCCAGCAATTGAAAAACTCGTTTAAAGATTTCCAGTCCCGCAATGATGCCGTCCTGCTTACCTATAAGCTGTACTTGTCCAGGACGTGGCTCCGGCATTACGGCATTGGTGGTTATGTCTTCATTGGTAATATCCTCGGCCAGTGCCTGACGGATTAAATGATCGGCATTAAGCTTCATCGTTATGTAATTCACGTTTTTTTTCCATCCTTTCTATTTCATTTAATATATTTTTCTTATATTCCATTAGAATTTTTTTGTGATCCTTATAGTCCTTGGCATGAAGAACTGGTATCAAGCTTGTATCAGCTTTACTTTTTCCTTTAATTTGTTCAGCGGCCCGCTTAGCAAAGACCAGGGTCTCCAGCAGGGAATTGCTGGCCAGCCTGTTTGCCCCGTGAACTCCGTTACAGCTGGTTTCTCCAATGGCATACAGTTGTTCCATGGAAGTTTGACTATAGGAGTCTACTCGAATTCCGCCCATAAAATAGTGTTGGGCAGGGACGACAGGAATGGCTTCTTTAGTGACATCGTAGCCTTTTTGTAGGCAGTGCTCATATATATTGGGAAAATGATGTTTGATAACATTCTTTTCAATAGGCAGCAGAGAAAGCCAAACGTGTGGAGCTTGATCCAAAACCATCTGTTTATATATTTCTCTTGACACTACATCCCGGGGAAGAAGCTCATTGACAAAGCGTTCTTTATGAGCATTCAGAAGCACAGCTCCTTCTCCCCGCACGGATTCAGAGATTAAAAAGCTTCTTCCTGGCTCTGGCGTATATAATGTGGTGGGATGAATTTGTATATAATCCATGTTTTCAAGAGCAATCCCATGTTTTATGGCAATACCTAAGGCATCTCCGGTTAAATGGCTGAAATTGGTTGAGTGGCTGAACAGTCCTCCGATTCCTCCGGTGGCCAGAACCGTACAGTCTGTTTGAATGGTCAGCAGCTCCCCGCTGTTTGTTTTACAGACAATACCGTGGCATATATTATCCTGAGGGATGATATCAAGCATTGTAGTATATTCCAATATTTTTATATTTACAAAGGATTGAACCCGATTTAATAATTTAGATGTAATTTCCTTTCCGGTAATATCTTTGTGATAGAGAATTCTGGGGACCGAATGAGCCCCTTCTCTGGTAAAAAGGAATTCATTACCGCTTTTTTCAAATTCCACTCCCCAGTCAATCAAGTCCTGTATGATCTCCTGTGAAGAGCGGATCATAATATCTACAGATTTCTTGTTGTTTTTATAATGACCTGCCCGGAGAGTATCTTCCAGAAAGCAATGGTAATCCTCTTCGTTTCTCATCATGCATATTCCGCCTTGAGCAAGATAAGAATCGCTGTTTTCTGCTGCGTCCTTGGTTATGATAATTATGTTTTTGTTTGCTGGCAGATTTAAGGCGCAAAACAGGCCGGCTGCACCGCTTCCTACTATTACAATGTCCGCTTTAAGGCTGCTTCTGAACTTTGTCATGGCATTATTGAGCTAATTCCAGCATCCTGTGGAGAGGTAAATTGGCGGCGGAGCTGGTTTCCTCATCAAGGGATACGCTATTTAGGCTGTTTTTTAACACATCGTGAACCTGATTTAAGGTTATTCTTTTCATATTAGGACAATATTGAATAGAATTGGCTGTATAAAAATGCTTCTGGGGATTCTTCTTCTTCAGCTGATGCAATATGCCGATTTCTGTACAGACAATAAAATCCGTACAGGTACTTTCTGTGGCATATTGAATAATACCTGAAGTGCTTCCCACATAGTCTCCCAGCTGTACAACATCCGGGGTGCATTCGGGATGAACAAGTATTTGTGCATTGGGATTTAATTCCTTTGACTGCAATACTTCCTCCTTCGTAATCTCTGCATGGACGTGGCAGAAGCCATCATCAAAGATAAAATGCTTTTCCGGAAGCTGTGAGGCGATGTAACGTCCCAGATTTTCATCCGGAATAAAATAAATGTGTTGATTAGGTAAATTACTTACTATTTTCAAAGCGTTGGCGGAGGTGACACATACATCGCTGTAAGACTTGATTTCGGCAGTAGAATTGATGTAGCAGACTACCGCCAGATCGTTGTATTCCTCTTTCACAGCTTGAATTTTTTCAATACTTGCCATATCTGCCATGGGGCAGCTTGCAGAGCTGTTTGGAATGAGAATTGTTTTCTGCGGATTTAAAAGCTTAGCACTTTCTCCCATAAATGTTACGCCGCAGAGAACAATGGTATCATGGGGTACTTCCGTAGCAATTTGGCTTAAATAAAAGGAATCGCCTATATAATCAGCAATCTCCTGAATTTCTTCGTCAACGTAGTAGTGTGCCAGGATAACTGCGTCTTTTTCTGTTTTTAGTTTCTGAATGTCATGGATCATCCGGTTCATTTTTTAACCTCCTCAATTGGTTCAATTATTTATCAGAACGGATTTTTTTGAAGGTGCGTTTACAAGATCAGATTATAGCATGTGTAAATATATATGACAAGACATATGTAAATATTATTTTGACGGTGGGAAATGGACGAAACTGAAAAAAATAAGTTTACAAATATTTTAAAATCCGATATTATGACAGTTGGATGGTATTCAGAAGAAACTATACCTTTAGAAAGAATGAACAAATAATAAAATCTAATATTGGGTAATCACAGCTTATGGTTTCCATAAACGAAAGACGGGCTGATATCAGGAAATCAGACTCAATATCTCCTGGAAGAGGAGGTGATTATTTGAAAATAGGATTTATTGGTGCAGGAAAAGTAGGCGTTTCCTTAGGAATGCATATTTTGAACTGCTCTCAAGATGAGACGACAAATGTCATAGGATACTATGATAAATCTTCTTCAGCAGCAAGAGAAGCTGCTGATCTAACAAAGACAAAACAGTACAGTAACTTAATGCAATTAGCAGAAGATAGTGAAATGATTTTTGTCACGGTAAGTGACGATGCCATATCTTCCGTCTGGGAAAATTTAAAAGAGTTACCAATAGAAGAAAAATTTGTTTGTCATTGCAGTGGCTCATTGACATCAGCCACTTTCTCAGGTATTAACCAATATGATGCATATGGTTATTCTATCCATCCACTCTTTGCAGTCAGCGATAAGCTGACATCCTATAAAAAACTCAAACAAGCTATTTTTACAATTGAAGGGGAACAGTCAAACCTACATATCGTGACTGAATTCATTAAAAAACTTGGAAACGATGTAGTTCAAATTCGGGAAGAAGATAAAGTAAGATATCATGCAGCGGCTGTTTTTGGCAGTAATTTTGTAGTAGGTCTGGCGGATATCAGCATCCGAATGATGATGGACTGCGGATTTTCTTACAGTGAGGCATTGAGAGCGTTAACACCGCTGATGTCTGAAAATATGAATCGAGTTCTTCAGGCGGGAAGTGAAGCATCCCTGACTGGCCCAGTAGAGCGGAACGATGTTCAGACAGTAAAAAAACATAAAAAGGCACTGAATGAAGAGGAAAGAGAGCTTTATGAGGTACTTTCCAGACATTTGGTGTCCATTGCAAAGAGAAAAAACAAAGACAAGGATTACAGTGAGATGGAGGAAATATTCAAATGAAAAATACCGTGACCACATTACAGGAACAGAAAAAGAATAGTGATAAAATAACTATGCTGACAGCATATGATTTTTCTACGGCGAAATTAATGGATCAGGCGGGAATTAACTGCATTTTGGTAGGAGATTCTCTGGGGATGGTTATGCTGGGATATCAGGATACTTTGTCAGTAACCATGGAAGACATGATACATCATACCAAAGCAGTGTCCAGAGGATGTACGGAAACTTTTGTGGTGGCAGATATGCCGTTTATGTCTTATCAGACATCGGTATATGATGCGGTTGTCAATGCAGGACGTCTGATTAAGGAAGGCTGCGCACAGGCAGTAAAACTGGAGGGGGGATTAGAAGTTTGTCCTCAAATTGAGGCCATTGTAAAAGCTTCTATTCCGGTAATGGCTCATTTGGGACTTACCCCTCAATCGGTCAATGCTTTCGGAGGCTTTAAGGTACAGGGAAAAGACGAAGAAGCAGCAAAGCGAATTTTGAAGGAAGCTTTAGCCGTACAGGAGGCGGGAGCTTTTGCAGTAGTGTTGGAATGTGTCCCGGCAAAACTTGCAGAACTGATTTCCAGTAAATTAGAAATTCCTACGATTGGAATTGGTGCTGGAAAAGGCTGCGATGGACAAGTTCTTGTTTATCAGGATATGCTGGCTATGTATGGAGGCTTTAAGCCTAAATTTGTAAAGCAGTATGCAAACATCGGAGAGCAGATGAAAAAGGCTTTTTCGGATTATATATCCGAGACTGCAAATGGAGAGTTCCCGGCTGAAGAGCACACGTTTACTATATCAGATGATATTTTAGAGAAGTTGTATTAATTGCATGTACAATATCTGGAACAAAAATAATAGATGAATAACTAATGACTAAAAAGATGGAGCACAAACTCCATCTTTTTAGTTTTTCCAATAAATCTTTGTATGGAAACCATTAAAACTCTTCTCCACATATGTGGTTTTTCAGCATTAAGAAGGCTGCAAAGTTGCCGCGTTTTTCTCCCATAACTCTGTGGGAATAAAGTAATTCAGGATTACAGCAGGTGCATATATCAGGAACAGAAATATGCTCCGGAAGGATCCCGGCTTCTAAGAAGTTTTCTCTGCAGGCCTCCCATAGATTCAGCTGATATTTGCCCGGTATAGTGGGATAGAACAGCTGAGGCCACAGTTGGGAAGCATAGGCCTCTTTAACTTGATCGATCACTTCCTGGCTGACTTCATAGCAGTCTTGACAAATAGAAGGTCCAATGGCCGTAATAATATCTTTTGTATCACAGTCATAAATCTCAACCATCCTTCTAACAATTTCAACACCGATTTTATGGACGGTACCCCGCCATCCCGAGTGGGCTGCACCGATTGCCTTTTTGATGGGATCAAAGAGCAGCAGTGGAACACAATCAGCATAGAAGGTGGTCAGTACCATACCCGGAATGTTGGTGACCAAGCCGTCAACATCGTGATAATCTTTTTCTTTGTCAAAGCCTTTGCCGCAGTCTGACCAATCTACGGTTCGGATATTGACGGTATGAGTTTGACTGGAGGAGACAATCCGGTGAGGATCAAAGCCAATGGCCTGCCCTAATCTCCTGTAATTTTCGGTGACCGCTTCGGGGGAATCCCCCCTGCTCAAGCTGACATTCATAGTTGAAAAAGGTCCGGTACTGATACCGCCTAGACGGGTAGAAAAGCCGTGGGTAACGGCATTTTGGCTATGGAAAGACGGTACGGTCAGGAAAGGAACCTCACCGGGGTTGTATTGAAGGGGAGCACCTGAAGCTTTCCGCTTTATATTGTTTTCATTTAACATCTTTAAATCCTTTATAAATTATTGTTATATATTTATTATATTAGAAGCAGTAATTTTTAGTCAACTATTGATTACCAATAAAAAAATGGAGCATATACTCCATTTTTTATTGGTTTAGTTATAGTCTTATTTACTGCAGTAATAGGCAATGGCTTTGCCGGCAAATACGGCAGTCCCTTCACCTCCTGTTTTGTCTATGTTTTCTCTGAATTGTTGGTCACTGGTGTAGAGCTGCCCTAAACCGGCCAATATTTCCTTTGTACACTCATAGAAATGTTCGGTAATGGTTTCCTGTAGTAATTTTACTTGATTCTGTGCTGCCTCTGATTCAGGAGATTCCTCAAGAAGCTTACCAAATCCAACAAAATTTTGCATCATCATCTGGCCTTTATCACTCCAATCCTCCGGTGTATATTGCTTCGTTTTTTCTTCAAATTCTTTATAAGAATCCAAATGCCCCCAACTGGCTTTTGCTTCTTCTGCATATTTATCAAATTCCTCGGTATTAAATGCTTTAAAACTCATGGTTCCAACTCCTTTTTCTTTTATTTCAAGAGCGAGGCTGATTAGCTCATCCAGATGTTCTCTTTTTAAATAAAGAAGTTTTATCTGCTGATTCAAGGCTTTGCCTTTATCATAATCCGGACTGTCCAAAATTTGTTTTATTTCTTTTAAAGAGAATTCCAATTCCCGAAACAGTAATATCTGCTGCAATCGCTCCAATGATGTGTCATCATACAGTCTGTATCCGGAAAGAGTTATTTCCTTAGGAAGCAGCAAGCCAATGGTATCATAGTAATGAAGAGTGCGCGCGCTCACTCCTGTTAATTGGCTTACTTGGTTAACGGTCATCATAAATGTCACCTCCTCTTGATGAAATCTATCATAAACTATTACGTAACGTTAGAGTCAATAGTAATTGCCCATTAATTAAAATCTTTTTATTTGGCAATCGGTAAAAGTATATTATTTCCTGCCTCTATCAAAGTATCCTCCGGTTTAAAAGCTTAATGCAGGAACCTAAAAAAATATATGGAAGCTTTTTAGCTTCCATATATTTCTTATGTTTATTATACTCCATAAGACAAAAAAATGGGATCTAGAAAAAGAGGAAGATTGGGAGGATTAAACGTAAATATAATAAAACAGATTAGCAGAAGACATATGCCCACCAGGCCCAGTAACACAGAAATGCTGGAAGAAAAATAATTGGTTTGCAGTATTATAAAGCTAAACAAATATGCTACAATAACACCGAGGATAAAAATAGTGATATCCATCCAGAAGTAATTTCGGCCAATTATGCCTGTATAGGTATAAAAAGCAGAGACTATAGTAAACATTCCAAGGAGAATAGAAAGAAGCTTGACAGGAATAAAATTCGGCAGCTGATAACCATAGGCGAAATATTCAAGAACTGCAAATAAAAAGATAGGGGTAAACAGCAGTTTTAAATGTTCCCATGTACTTTCGTTTACGGCGCTAAAGATCCCCACCAGCGGATTGCCGTCGGACCAGCCGTAGGTAAAATGCAACAGAACTCCGAAAAGCAGCGTAAACAACATTCCGGCTATGTGCCAATATTTGGTATCCAAAAAAACACCCCCTTTAAATCATTATATGAGGTAGTACAATGCAAATTAACCGTTTATTTCAAATAATTTATATCTTATTAGACAGAAAGAGTATGACTGCGTCGGAATTGGCTGAAAGGCTGGAGGTTTCCGCTCGAACCATTTATCGGGATATAGAAGTGCTGTCTGCCGCCGGAATGCCCGTATATATGAGTAAAGGAAAGGGAGGAGGCATCTCCCTTCTTCCCAACTTTGTTTTAAATAAAACCATTTTAACGGATCAGGAAAAAGCAGATATTCTATCCTCTCTTCATGCAGTTAATTCCGTTTCGCCAGAGATGCGGGATACGGCTTTGAACAAGCTCAGAAGCCTGTTCGGACAAAATGGAACGGATTGGGTTGAAATTGATTTTAACTCATGGACCAATGAATCTCAGGATAAAGAGAGCTTTGAAAGTCTGAAAACTGCCATATTAAACCGCAATGAGGTTGAATTTTATTATGCCAGCGGAAAGGGTGAGTACACCTTTCGAGAGGTATATCCACTAAAGCTTGGTTTTAAATATCAGAGCTGGTACTTGTACGGCTATTGTAAGGAGAGAGAGGATTATCGCTTTTTTAAATTGAGGAGAATAAGAGAACTGCGGCTAAGGGAAGAAAAGTTTATAATGGCTGCACCTGCTCATATTTTCACTGAAACTAATATTTTTAAAGAAGAGTATATGAATATCAAGCTGAAGCTTTCTTCTAAATGGGCTCATAGAGTATATGATGAATTTACAAATTTCCAGCAGTTGGAGGACGGAAGCTTTGTCGCTGAAATACAATTTCCCAAAGGAGATTGGGTTTTATCTTACGTGGCATCCTTTGGAGAAGGCTGTCAAGTAATAGAACCGGAAGAATTAAGAACAGAAATAAAAAATAAGCTGCAAAATATTTTAAAATATTATTTATAATATGACGTACAGGTGTCATATTATGACCGCTATAATGATGCTATTCAAATGATTTAAAAAATACATTTGTCTAAATCAAAAATGGAGGTTATAAAGATGGATTATCAGGTAGTAACATTAAAAGAGAAAATTGTGGTGGGAGTAAGCGCGGTCACTTCAAACAGCGATCCTAAAATGACAGAAACCATTGAGAATCTTTGGAGCAAGCTTTATCAAGAAGGGGTTCATGAATCGATAAAAAACAAATTGAACGATTATGCAATAGGATTGTATTCAGAGTATGAAGGAGAAAATTATTGCGTGACAGCAGGTAATGAAGTCTCCAAAGCAGAAAATGAGGAATTGAGTGTAAAGGTAATACCTCCAGGAAAATATGCCAAGTTTTCTGTTCACGGACATATGCAGACTGCGGTGGTAGAGGCTTGGAATGTAATATGGCAGATGGATTTAGATAGAAGCTTTACCGGAGATTTTGAAGAATATCTGAATGACGATTTTGAGAATGCAGATATTGATATTTATGTCGCATTGCGATCATAATTAACATCTAAAAGGGATAAAAAGGCTGTTTCAAAAGTATTTGAGACAGTCTTTTTTCGTGAAAATGAGAGCGAAATTTTATATTTTCTTGACATATTATCTACTTTGCAATACAATGTACCTAAGCTACCTTGCATTACAAGTTAGATAGGAGGACAAAAATGATACCATCACAGATGCTAAAAGGTGTTCTGGAGGGCTGTGTCTTAAAAGTAGTTTCCCAGCAGGAGACCTATGGATATCAGATCGTGCAGGAATTAAAAACCTATGGATTTATTGAAATTGTTGAAGGGACCATTTATCCTTTGCTTCTTCGGTTAGAAAATAAAGGGTTTATCACATCCAGGCTGGTGGATTCGGACATTGGTCCAAAGAGAAAATATTATTGTATTACGCCGGTTGGGACAGAAATTTTAGAGGAATTTGAAGAAAACTGGAAAGAGCTGGAGGAAGCAGTAAATGCTTTGCTAAATAGGGGGGAAGGGCAATGAATGCAGATAAGTTAAGAAAAATTAATAATAGCTTGGAAGAACAACTGAGCGAGAGTGAAAATAAGGATATGACAAATATTGTGGTATATCTGAAGTCTTCTCATTTAAGTGAGAGAGACGTGGAATTGGTTCGGCAGGATATATTAGGCATCATTCTTTCTGCCAAGGAAAGAGGCGAGGATATGAAGCAGGCAATAGGCGGAGATTATAAACAATTTTGCGATGATATAATAGCAGCTTCCAAGCCAAAAAGTACGGCGGAAAAAATGAAGGATATATGTACTACCGTATTACTGTCAGCAAGCAGCCTGCTTTTTATAAAATTAATATTTTTTACGATTGATGGGGTAATGGCCGTATTAAGTGATGAAGCGTTTAATTGGAATGTTCCTGTTTCTTATTTGGATATATTTTTTATGGCAGTGGCTATTGCTGCATCATGGGGGATTGTAGCAGTTATCTTGAAAGACGCTTTTGATGAAAACAGAAGAAGAACAAATATTATTTTCGGGGTTACCTTTTTTTCGATAATTGTAGTATTTTGCCTGATGTATGTATTTCATGTGGGATCAGGAGTTTTATTTAAGTTGAATTTGGTGATAGGCTATATTTTCGCTGCTTTGATGTATGTCGCCGGTAAAATTTTAGTTAAAAATGAAAAATAATTTTATTCTGTTGTGATAACAACAGAAATCACCCGGACATTTCCTATATAATGCATTTAACAGCTAAAACAAATAGATGAGTATGATTAATTTTTAAAATGCATGAAGGAGAGTAATGTTATGGAAAACAAAATGTTTTGTTATCAATGTGAACAGACAGCTGGCTGCACAGGCTGCACAGGAAATGCAGGTGTATGTGGAAAATCAGCAAATACAGCTAATTTGCAGGATGAATTAACAGGTGCTTTAATTGGTCTGGCCAGAGCATGCGAAAGCAATGTACCCACTGAAAATACAACAAAGCTGGTTATAGAAGGACTTTTTACTACTATAACCAATGTAAGCTTTAATGATGAGACCCTTAATGAATTAATTGAAAAAGTTAAAAGAGAAAAAGAATCCCTTGTACCGAATTGCGGTGGCTGCGGAGCCCCTTGCGGACATAATGATGATTACAATATGAATAACCTTTGGAAAGAGAATGAGGATATTCGTTCGCTGAAATCTCTTATTTTATTTGGACTTCGAGGCGTTGCAGCGTATGCTTATCATGCAATGGTACTGGGCTATACGGACGAAGCAGTTAATAAGTTCTTTTATAAAGCGCTTTTTGTTATCGGTGAAGATTGGGGCATGGAACAGCTGCTTCCAGTTGTTATGGAAGTAGGCGAAATAAACCTGAAATGCATGGAGCTGCTTGATCGTGCAAATACAGAGACTTATGGAACTCCAGTACCGACAGTTGTACCTTTAAAGGTAGAGAAGGGGCCTTTCATTGTTATTTCAGGGCATGATTTGTATGACTTAAAACAGCTGCTGGAGCAGACTAAGGATAAGGGAATCAATGTATATACTCATGGTGAAATGCTTCCTGCACACGGCTACCCTCTTTTAAAGGAATATGCGCACTTAAAAGGAAATTTCGGAACAGCATGGCAGAATCAGCAGAAGGAATTTGCCAATCTGCCAGCACCGATTTTGTTTACTACAAACTGC
>DKLE01000158.1 GCA_002455605.1 Firmicutes bacterium UBA6648 | reverse complement strand
AGCTGCGGAGCAAGGAAGAACGGTTTTTTCTGTGCCAGGAAACATTAATAGTTTTTATTCTATAGGGACGAATAAGTTAATTCAGGACGGAGCATATCCTCTTGCTATAATTGATGACATATTTGAAATTTTAGGCATCAAGAAAAAAATACCAGCGAATATTCTAAGCGGCCTGGGGAAAGATGAACAAAAAGCTGTGGAAATAATTCAAAAATCAGGAGAAGTATCAGCAGATTACATATGCAGAGAGATGAATATGAAGATTTCAGAGGTGAATGCAATGATTACGATATTGGAGATGAAAGGGGTTGTTTATTCGGCCCTTGGTAAAATTTTTATTGCAAACTGACGAAAATAGAAATATAATCATTTTTTGTATAGGGAAATAATAATAGAAGGAAACTTCTCTTAGGAGGATTATCATATGGCCAACTCAAAAAACTTGGTGATTGTGGAATCACCATCGAAGGCAAAGACAATAGGAAAATTTTTGGGAAGCAAATACAAAGTGGTCGCTTCGGTAGGCCACGTTAGGGATTTGCCAAAAAGTAAACTGGGTATTGATTTAGAAAATAACTTTGAGCCTCAATACATAGCTATAAGAGGAAAAGGTGATGTTATCAAAGCTATGAGGCAAGAAGCAAAAAATGCTGATAAAGTTTATTTAGCAACTGACCCGGATCGCGAAGGGGAAGCTATTTCTTGGCACATCGCTCATCTTTTGGGAATTGATCCTGATAAAGCCTGCAGAATCGTTTTTAACGAAATCACTAAAAATGCAATTCAAACTGCAGTAAAGAATCCTAGAACTATTGACACAAAATTAGTAGATGCACAGCAAGCGAGGAGAGTTTTAGACAGACTTGTTGGTTATCAGATAAGTCCGTTATTATGGAGAAAAATAAGACGGGGTTTAAGTGCGGGCCGTGTGCAGTCTGCGGCACTTAAGCTTATTTGTGATAGAGAAAACACGATCAAAAATTTTAAGCCCGTAGAATATTGGAATATAGCGGCTATACTGACTAATTTGACGGAGGATAAGGAAAAGGCTTCCGGAAAGAAAAAGTTCGCTGCTAAATTAATCGAATATATGGGTAAAAAGTTTACTGTTGATAATAAGGAAGCGGCAGATAAAGTAGTTGAAGCATTAAAAAAGCATGATTACATTGTTAAAAAGGTAGAAAAAAAAGACAGAAATAAAAGGGCGTATGCTCCTTTTACTACCAGCAGCCTGCAGCAGGACGCTGCAAATAAGTTAGGCTTTTATACGAAGAAAACCATGATGGTAGCTCAGCAGCTCTATGAAGGAATAGAAGTCAAGGGTCATGGTACAATTGGTCTGGTCACCTATATCAGAACAGATTCCGTAAGAATTTCTGATGAGGCAAAGGTAGCAGCAAAATCCTTTATTGAAGAAAAATACGGTAAAGAATACTATGTTAATAATCTTTTTACAAATAAGAAAAAAGATGTTCAAGATGCTCATGAAGCGATCCGTCCCAGCTATGTAGAATTAGTACCGGATGAAATCAAAGACTCTTTAACGAAGGATCAATATAATCTATATAAATTGATTTGGTCACGATTTATGGCAAGCCAGATGGCGGCAGCGGTATATGATTCCATGGCGGTAGAAATAGAAAACGGCGAGTATACCCTAAAGGCAAACGGATCAAAACTTAAATTTGATGGCTATTTAAGAGTGTATCAGGATGCAAGTGAAGAAAACAATGAAAAAATGCTGCCTGAGCTTCAAGTAGGACAAAAATTAAATCTGCTGGAGCTGCAATGCGATCAAAACTTTACTCAGCCGCCGGCAAGGTATACGGAAGCAAGTCTTGTAAAAGAGATGGAAGATAAAAACATCGGAAGACCAAGTACGTATGCTCCGATTATAGCTACTTTGATGGAAAGAAAATATATATCAAGAGAGAAAAAATCTTTGCTGCCCAGTGACCTAGGTTTTATTGTGACGGAGCTGATGGAGAACTATTTTAAGGAGATTGTAGACGTTGGCTTTACTGCGGAACTGGAAGATCGGTTAGATGACGTTGAAATCGAGAATTTAGATTGGAAAAAGATTGTCAGTGACTTTTATGAAATTTTGAAAGATGAGCTTGAAATTGCAGACAAGGAAATCGAAAAAGTAAAACTGGAAGATGAGCTCACAGGAGAAATGTGTGAACTGTGTGGAAAACCTATGGCTAAAAAAAGCGGAAGATTCGGCGATTTTATAGCGTGCACAGGGTATCCTGAGTGCAAAAATACGAAACCGATTATTACTAAGGTAGATGCACAATGTCCAAAGTGCGGCCGGGATATTGTAGCCAGAAAAGGAAAAAATGGAAGAATGTTTTATGGATGCAGCGGATATCCTGAGTGCAATCAGGTTTTCTGGAGCAAACCTACAAATAAAAAGTGCCCGGAATGTGGTTCAATTTTAATTGAGAAAAAAACAAAGACCACTTCTTTGGCGTGTTCAAACAGCGAATGTGGGTATAAAGAATGATATATGAAAGAGAGGTAAGGTTAGATGATACAATTTCATGCAACTACTATAGTAGCAGTAAAAAGAGGCGAGGATGACATCTGCATTGGGGGCGATGGACAGGTTACTATGGGTGAAACCACGGTCATGAAACATAAAGCAAAAAAAGTAAGGAAGATTTATAAGAATTCAGTAATTACAGGATTTGCAGGTTCTGTTTCAGATGCATTTTCATTAACAGAAAAATTTGAAAAAAAGCTGGAGGAGCATTCAGGAAATTTAAAGAAAGCAGCAGTTGCTTTAGCACAAATGTGGCGATCGGATAAAGCTATGAGAAATCTTGAAGCATTGATGATTGCAGTAGACAAGGAAAGTATGCTGCTCATATCCGGAAATGGGGAAGTTATTGAGCCGGATCAAAATTTTATAGCTATCGGCTCCGGCGGGAATTATGCATATGCTGCGGCTAATGCACTGTTTAACCATACGGATATGAAGGCTGAGGACATTGTCAGAGAATCATTGAAAATAGCCTCGTCCATATGTGTTTATACGAATGATAATATTTCTGTGGAAAGACTGTAGGAGGGATTGAATATGGGAGAGCTATACAAGATGACGCCAAAACAGATTGTGGCGGAGCTTGATAAATATATAATTGGCCAGGATGAAGCAAAGAAATCGGTAGCCATAGCACTGAGAAATCGGTATAGAAGAAGCTTGCTGCCGGATGAAATGAGAGAAGAGATTACACCGAAAAATATTTTAATGATGGGGCCTACGGGCTGTGGTAAGACAGAAATTGCCAGAAGACTTGCAAAACTGATGGATGCTCCCTTTGTAAAGGTAGAAGCTACAAAGTTTACAGAGGTTGGATATGTGGGCAGAGATGTAGATTCCATGGTTCGAGATTTAGTTGAAGCTGCTATTCGATTGACAAAACAAAAACATTTACAAGAGAAATATATCATAGCGGAAGCCATCGCGGAAGAAAAGATTATCGAAGCGATTATTCCGGGGAAGAAAAAATCTGCATCCTCTGGCAGCGGCGGTTTAAAAAATCCGTTTGATTTCATATTAAGCGGAGGTTATCAGCAGACTCAGAAACCTCAGTTGGATCAGGAAGATAAAAATCTGGATAATTCTGATAAAAGTGAAATAGAATTGGCGAGAGAACAAGTGAAACAACAGCTCAGAGAGGGAATGCTGGAAGAGCAATACATTGAGATCCAGGTTAATGAAACTCCTAAATCAAATGCAATAGACATTGGAAATGAAGGCATGAGCATTGCTATCGGAAATATTTTCGGGGATATGGTTCCCCCTAAAAAGAAAAAAAAGAAGGTTAAAGTAAAAGACGCCAGAAAGATTTTGAGAGAACAAGAGGCACAAAATCTTATTGATATGGATCAGGTTACAGAAGAAGCCTTGGAGAATGCTGAGCAAAATGGGATCATTTTTATTGATGAAATAGATAAGATTGCTTCCGGGTCCAGCTATAAATCCGGTGCAGATGTGTCCAGAGAAGGGGTTCAGAGAGATATTCTGCCTATCGTGGAAGGAAGCGTTATAAATACAAAATATGGTCCGGTTAAGACCGATCATGTGCTGTTTATAGGTGCCGGAGCATTTCATATTTCCAAGCCTACGGATTTAATTCCTGAATTACAGGGAAGATTTCCTATAAGGGTTGAACTGGAAAATCTCACCAAGGAATCCTTTGTTAAAATTCTTACTGTACCGGAAAATGCTTTGTTGAAACAGCATAGAATGCTGTTGGAAACAGAGGGAATTAAAATGACTTTCACGGATGATTCAGTTGAAGAAATTGCAACAATGGCGTTTCTGATGAACGAGCAGACTGAAAATATTGGAGCCAGAAGGCTTCACACCATCATGGAGAAGCTTCTTGAGGATATTTCCTTTAACATTCCTGAAATGCAGGAAGAAGAAATTGTTATTGATAAGGCTTATGTAAAAGAAAAATTCGTAGAGAAGATTCATGAAGATGATATAGACAAATTTATTCTTTAATCTTGACAGAAATAAGCAGATTGGTATATCTTTTATAGTACCAATCTGTTTTTTCGTAAAAAAACGTCGATTTTTAGCATAATTGTATGTAAAATAAAAAGTTTTTAGAAAAATCAAAAAAATGTCTTGATTCTTAAATAGAAAAGATATAATATAATTAACATAGAAAAATGGGACAGATTTGGTCTTGACATAAATATAAAATGAAGGAGAAAATGATAGAAATATGGATAAGGATATTTTAAGTAAAATTAGAAAATTGAATTGGGTACTGCAGGAAAGCCCTACAGGAGCCTTTTCTTTTGATGAGCTTTGCAATATATTAAGTGATATGATGGATGCAAATGTATATATTGCAAATTTACGAGGCAAAGTAATTGGGGTACACTATAAAATTAAATCAGACAGTTCAACCATTACCGATCCGGAAACCGGAATTGAAAAGTTTCCTAATGAGTATAACGAAGCTTTGCTGAAGGTGACTTCTACGGAGGCGAATCTGAAAGCGGAGGATGCTTTGGAAATTTTTAAATATGATTATGACACTTATGATAAATTGCATACGATTATTCCTATTCTTGGCGGAGGGCAAAGATGGGGGACTCTTATATGCACACGGTATGAACCGGAATTCAGCAATGAAGATTTGGTTTTGGGTGAATATGGAGCCACTGTTGTAGGTCTTGAAATTCAAAGAAGAAAAACCCTTGAATTTGAAGAGGAAGAAAGAATGAGAGCGATCGTACAAATGGCTATCGGCACCTTATCCTATTCGGAAATCGAAGCAGTACAGCAGATTTTTGCCGAATTGAAAGGAAATGAAGGCTTGCTGGTTGCCAGCAAGATTGCAGATCGTTCCGGAATTACCCGTTCGGTTATCGTTAATGCACTTCGTAAGCTGGAGAGTGCCGGTGTTATTGAATCCCGATCCTTGGGTATGAAGGGTACTCATATTAAGATTTTGAATCCTAAATTTTATGAAGAGCTTGAAAAGATGGATATGTAATTAATTAGTTTTACACAATTTGCCCTCGTTCAGCATATAATGATATATCTGTTCGGGGGTGTTTTTATGCTTTGGTCGTACTCTGGTAAAAGGTTTAAGGCTTGTGAAAATAAAAAAAGTAGATGGATTAATATAGTCATTACTCTTGTGATTGTCACGATTTTATGTACGCTGACGGGATGGAGAGTGGTTAAAGTCGTACGACCTTCTATAGAGTCTCTGGCAGAAATAAAAGCGAAAGAAATGGTTTCTTATGCGATTAACGAAGCCACTTGCAAACAATTTTTTAAAGAAGCAACTAAAATTGATGATTTGCTTATAATAAATACTGACAATGAGGGAAGCATAGAATTGGTACAGTCGAATACTATAGCCATGAATATTTTGGCGGCGGAACTCGGCAAAGAAATAAAGCAGATGTACAGAAACATGGAACCGACAGAAATGAAAGTACCCCTAGGAACTATTTTAGGGAGTCAGTTAATGTCACAGTCTGATGTAAGCGTAAATATGAAGGTGCTGCCTATCAGTGTATCTAATATAGAATTTTTAAGTGAATTTGAATCTCAAGGCATAAACCAGACGAAATACAAAGTTTATTTGTCTCTGACCAGCAAGGTAAAGGTAATGGCACCATTCTCATCCAACACGCTGGAAATACATAACGTAGTCTTGGTTTCTGAAGCAGTAATATTAGGCAAGGTACCCAACAGCTATGTTAATGTGCCGGGGCAAAGTCTTTTGGACGGCATGAATATCGGTCAGTAATTGTTAATTAGAAAAAGGTATGGTAAAATATAAATATGTTAAAATTTGGTGAGAATAATGAAGTAATACAACAGGAAGAATATCGGGCGATTCTTGTAGGTCTGCAGGTAAACGAAGATATCAGCTATTCCATGGAGGAGCTGGAAGGTCTTGCGGAGGCGGCAGGAGTGGAAGTTTTGGCTACAATGGTGCAAAGTTTGGAAAAACCAAACAATGCTACTTTTATTGGAAAGGGAAAAGTAGAAGAACTGGCTGAAATGTGTAAAAAACTGGAAGCCGATACTGTTATTTTTAATGATGAGCTTTCAGGCATGCAGCTTAGAAATATCGAAGAAGTCGTAGGAGTCAGAATTATTGACAGGACCATATTAATTTTGGATATCTTTGCGTCCAGAGCTGTGTCCCGTGAGGGAAAGCTTCAGGTTGAACTGGCACAGCTGAAATATAGAATGCCACGATTGCTTGGATTCGGCAAGAGCTTATCCCGGCTGGGAGGAGGAATCGGAACAAGAGGTCCGGGGGAAAAGAAACTGGAAACCGACAGAAGGCATATTCAGCGAAGAGTGGATGATATAAAAGCAGAACTTGCGGAAACAAAGGGAAACCGAAATGTTCAGAGAGCCAAAAGAGAGAAAGCAGGAGTACCCATTGTTGCTCTGGTGGGATATACCAATGCAGGTAAATCAGCCATAATGAATAGGCTTTTAGAGCATACCGAACGGCAGGATAAGGCTGTCTTGGAAAAGGACATGCTGTTTGCTACGCTGGATACAGCACAAAGAAGCATTAAGCTGGATACAAACTACGAATTTATATTAATTGACACCGTTGGGTTTGTCAGTAAGCTTCCCCATGCCTTGGTAGAAGCTTTTAAAGCCACTCTGGAGGAGGTGCTTTATGCGGACTTACTGCTTCATGTGGTGGACGCTTCCTATGAAGCGAATGAATTTCAACTGAATGTCACGGATAAAGTCCTGAAAGAAATAGGAGCAGAAAAGAAAGAACGAGTTTTGGTCTATAATAAAATTGACCTATTGGAAAATCAAGAATTTCCTGTTGCGGATAAAGAACATATCTGTATTTCAGCAAAACGGGGAGACAATTTTAATCAGGTTATTGAGATTATAAAGAAAAAAATATTTTCAGACAGAATTACCGCTAAGCTGCTGATCCCTTACGACAGAGGGGATATTTCTTCGTACCTTTGTGAAAAAGCTAAGGTTATATCAATGGAATATGCAGAATTAGGAACGGCTTTTGAGGTTGAACTGACAGAAGCTGACTATAATAGGTTAAAAAACTATGATACTATATAAAACATTATTAAAAGATGGATATGCAGAACAAATAATAGATAAATCAAAATTTATAGCTTATACTTGTCCGGTGGAATCCAGAGAAGAGGCAGATGTCTTTATTACTGGAATCAAGGCAAAGCATCGAGATGCTACCCATAATGTACCGGCTATGGTCATAGGAGATAAATTTCAGATTCAATGGGCAAGCGATGACGGAGAACCTCAGGGGACTTCAGGAGCACCTATTGTTCAGATGCTTGTAAAAGAAGGGTTAACTAATCTTGCCATCGTTGTTACCAGATATTTCGGCGGCATTAAATTAGGAACAGGCGGCTTGGTAAGAGCCTATACCAGCTCTGCTAAAATGGGCATACAGGCGGCAGGAATTTGTACGGTGAGAGATATGTATCTGGCTGATGTGAAGATGGATTATACTCATTTGAGTAAATTGCAGAATTTATCTCAAAACGGCTCTTTCGACATTCGGGAGCTGATATATGAAGATATGGTTCGAGCGGTTTTATCGGTAGAACCTGAAAAGAAGGAGGAGCTTCGTCTTTTAATAGCCAACTTGACCAATGGCACAGGAATTATAATGGATGAAAAGTTGGAACAGATTAAAGTGCCGGCATAAATTGTTTTAGCGTGTCTGAATTTATAAGAGTTTTAAGGATAAAATATAAAAAAACGAAAGAATATGTAAAAAAGTGTTTGACATAATAAAGCCGCTATGCTAAGATAAATATCGTCGCTAATGCGTATTGCTGGCGTCAATAAGATTGTTCCAAGGTAGCTCAATGGTGGAGCACTCGGCTGTTAACCGATAGGCTGTGGGTTCGAGCCCCACCCTTGGAGCCAATTTTTAGAAAAGTGTAAAAAACTTGGATAAAAAAGTATTGACAAGTAATAGCAAATAGTGTAACATAAATAAATGTGTCAAGTAGATAAAACACTGAAACAGCAAGTGGTTTGGGCGTTTAGCTCAGC
>DKLE01000123.1 GCA_002455605.1 Firmicutes bacterium UBA6648 | reverse complement strand
TTAAATCTCTCAGATACCATCCCAGAAATAAAAAGACGGAGATTCCCAATAAAATGGCTAAAGTTTGTTTGATCAAAGAGCCGGGAGCCGACGAGGCTGTTACAGCCAGATTTAACGTACATGCAAAGAAAGCTAAAATTTCCGGTTCGAAGCCTGTTCTTCTGGCTATTTTCGAGAGCATTACATAGCCCCACATGACTCCTAAAAGTGCTCCGTAGCATAAAACGATAATATTGGCATATTCAGGGCGTGTGGTGATTAGCTGAAATACTGTCAATAGTTGAAATACTGTCAGCATGCCGAAGGAACTCCAAGGCGGGGCAGGACGGCTCTGGGCCAGCCTGTTTTGTTGCTGTTGTTCGTGTTCTGCCTCTGATATGGTCTCTAAAGTAAGAATAACCCCTCCAAACATAATGGTTTCCCCGGGCTTTACGGGAGCTGAGTCAGTCACGGGAAGACCGTTGCATAGGGTGGGATTCTTTTCGGACAGACTGTAAACCCTCCAATTTCCGTCATCATCTCGTATGAGAGAGCATTGCGTTCTGGAAACGGTAGGAAAGTTAATCATTACATCGCAGTGACGGGCACGGCCCACTGTACATTCCCAGTGATGGATAGGGAATTTGCCCAGCTCAGGTGAAATTAAGTATCCCCAGGTTTCCTTTGGATTCTTAACACGAAGCATGTCACGAAGCACAGAGAGAAGAATACCTAGCGCAAGCACAGGAAAAATCCACCGTATAATACCTCCATACCAGCCTGCAACCGTTGTAGGGTTTTCAGTAACCCATTGATAGGCATAGTTCGTTATTTCAAAAGCACGTGCTCCCAAGTCTGAAAGCACCTGGCCCATATTATTCATAAAGTCGGACAATTTATTACCTCCTGTATAATCCTTATAAAGGTACACTAACTCAACAGTATATCACAAGAAAGCAAGTTATTGTATTGACAAATTTAGTGATTTCATGCAAAATCGGTAATAGTGTTTTACAATTACAGCAGTTTAGCAGAAAGGAACCAATATGGACCGATTTTTTCAATTAAAACAGAACAATACGGATGTAAAAACAGAAATTATTGCCGGTGCTACTACTTTTTTATCAATGGCTTATATTTTGGCTGTAAATCCAAATATGCTGGCAGATGCAGGCATGGACAGCAGCGGAGTTTTTACTGCAACAGCCATTTCGGCAGCAATCGCTACACTGATAATGGCTTTTTTGTCTAATTATCCGGTGGCGTTAGCTTCTGGAATGGGATTGAACGCTTACTTTACTTATTCTGTGTGCATACCCCTGGCTCAGCAGGGAATAAATGATCCGTGGAAGATTGCATTAACGGCAGTATTATGCGAAGGCATTATTTTTATACTTTTATCTATTTGTAAATTCAGAGAAACCCTCATAAACGACGTACCTAAAAATTTAAAATATGGTATTACTGTGGGAATCGGATTATTTATTACGTTGATTGGACTCAGCAATGCGGGGATTGTTATAGCCAGCAGTTCAACCTTAGTGGATCTGGGAGCAGTTCCTTCCGCTCCTTTTGCATTGGCATTCCTAGGATTTCTGATTATTTGCATATTACAGCATCACAAAGTTATTTGCCCCATATTGTGGGGAATGCTGGCCACTTGGATAATGGGAATGCTTGCACAGGCTGCGGGCTGGTATGAAATAAATGCTCAGCTGGGGCATTATTCCGTTTTTCCTGATTTTAAGGGGGCGAGCTTTATCCCTTCTATGCCTGCATTTTTCGCTTTTGATTTTGGATTTATAGCGGAGAATTTTATGCAGTTTGCAGTAATTGTATTTTCCTTCTTATTTGTGGATTTATTTGATACGGTAGGAGGATTAATCGGTATTGCGGATAAAGGCAACCTGCTGGATAAGGAAGGAAAGCTCCCCCGAGCCAGTGGAGCTTTGCTGTCAGATGCAATCGGAACCGTTGTCGGTGCGTGTATGGGAACCTCTACCGTTACAACCTATATGGAGAGCTGTGCCGGAGTAGGGCAGGGCGGAAGGACGGGTTTAACGTCGGTTTCTACAGCTTTGTTTTTTATTGCCGCACTGTTTTTCTCGCCGATTTTTTTAGCCATACCCGGTTTTGCAACAGCTCCAGCTCTTATTTTTGTAGGGTGGCTTATGATAAGCTCGGTGAAAAAAATGAATTTTGAAGAGGATATGGCAGACTCAATTGGAGGCTTTGTGGCTATTGTAATGATGCCCTTTACCTATTCCATTGCAAATGGTATTATGTTTGGCATTTTAAGCTGGGTCATTTTAAAAATCCTGTCGGGAAGAGCAAAGGATGTACCTGTTATTATGTGGATCAGCAGTCTTTTATTTGCCCTCCGGATCATAACGATGATAGTATAGCACTTGGGGAAGATTAAATTTTTCTATTTGGAGATATATAGAAATTGTGATACAATAAAATATATGTTATTTATAAAGCAGTAATAGGAGCTGAATATGAGTATCGATCGGATCAAACAAATAAATCAATCTGTTCAGGGAATAAATCAAGGAACGATTGCGGTTGGTTCAGCCAATGGGGAAAACAATAATTTTGAACAGGCCTTAAGTAAAATTATTTCACAGAACCAAAGCTTAAAATCCTTTTCCAATGTTATAAATCTAACGGATAACAAAAATGCTACAACTACAAATGACCAGTTAGATAAAATATTTACAAAAGCAGCGGAAACTTATGATGTACCTTTAGAATTGCTGAAGGCAGTAGCAAAAGCAGAGTCGGGATTTAATCCCAATGCGGTATCAAAATGCGGAGCAATGGGCATTATGCAGCTAATGCCGGCAACGGCTAAGGCGCTTGGGGTAGTAGATGCTTATGATCCGGAGCAAAATATTATGGGCGGAGCAAGTTATTTATCTCAGAAATTGAAGGCTTATGACGGAGATATGACCTTGGCACTGGCTGCTTACAACGCAGGATCGGGCAATGTAGCTAAATATGGCGGTGTACCCCCTTTTAAAGAAACACAAAATTATATAAAGAAAATTTTTGGATATATGGGACAAGATATAGAACTGCCGGCACAAGTGACAAGAACTGCGGATACTTATGATTCAGGGTTAACCAAAGGCATATCCGGAAGTGAAACGGACTGGAATACGGAAAACGATAAGGCTTATTTTGCTGCCAGATTACAGATACTGCGTCATCAATTAGATATGCAGCAATTGTTCGCAACAGGGGATTTATCGGAAGAGCAGGATAATGATTATGATACAGAATTAAATGGATTACTGAATACTTTAAAGTACTTGTAGTATATTAATAAAAACAATAGAAAAATATAGTTAAAAGAGAGGAATTTTATTAATGGAAAGAAAAGTCGGAACGGTTTCCAGAGGGCTGAGAGCACCTATCATCAGAGAAGGGGACGATCTGAAGAAAATAGTTATAGACGTACTGTTAGATGCGGCTGAAACCGGAGAATTTGAAATTAAGGATAAAGATATATTGGCTGTTACAGAGGCTGTTGTAGCAAGAGCCCAGGGAAATTATGCATCCACTGCTCAAATTGCAGAGGCTGTCAAAGCAAAGCTTGGAGGAGAAACAATTGGTGTTATTTTTCCTATTTTAAGCCGGAACAGATTTGCTATTTGCCTGAGGGGAATTGCAAAAGGAGCAAAGAAAATTGTCTTAATGCTTAGCTATCCAAGCGACGAGGTAGGCAACCATTTGGTAGATATCGACTTACTGGATGAAAAAAACATTAATCCATATACCGATGTATTAAGCCAAGAGCAGTTTGAAAAGCTTTTTGGAAAGTCAAAGCATACCTTTACAGGTATGGATTATGTTAACTATTATAAGAGTTTAATTGAGGAAGAAGGAGCAGAAGCAGAGATCATTTTTGCCAATAATCCGAAAGCGATTTTAAATTATACAAAGAATGTTTTAACCTGCGATATTCATACCAGAGTAAGAACCAAGAGAATCTTAAAGAATGCGGGAGCAGATATTGTGCTGGGTCTGGATGATATTCTTACTGAAAGCGTATCAGGAAGCGGATACAATACGAAGTATGGACTGCTTGGTTCCAATAAAGCCACAGAAAGTACAGTAAAGCTATTTCCAAATGACTGTTCCGATTTTGTAAAGAGCATACAATCTGAGGTTAAAGAAAAAACAGGAAAAACCATTGAAGTAATGGTTTATGGGGACGGTGCATTTAAAGATCCGGTAGGGAAGATCTGGGAGCTTGCGGATCCGGTAGTTTCTCCAGGCTATACAGATGGCTTGGAAGGAACGCCTAATGAAGTAAAAATAAAATACCTTGCGGATAACGACTTTGCTGACCTGAGCGGCGACGAGCTTAAGGATGCTATTTCAGCATATATTAAAAACAAGGACAGCAATCTGGGAGATTCTATGGTAGCTCAGGGGACCACACCGAGAAGATTGACGGATTTAATAGGTTCACTTTGTGATTTGACCTCAGGAAGTGGAGATAAGGGTACTCCGATTATTTATATTCAAGGATATTTTGATAATTTTACAAAATAATTAAATAAACATAAAATAAAAGCATTTCAACAATTGAAATGCTTTTATTTTATAGATTTTATGAATTATTCATCTAACATGGAAACAATATCCTGTTTTGGGCGAGCGCCTACGGCTACATTTACAACTTTTCCTTCTTTTATTACTGCTAGAGTTGGAATACTCATCACATTGAAGGCTCTGGCAAGCTCTGGCTGTTCATCAATATTTACTTTACAAACTTTGGCAGTGGATACTTCCGTGGCAATCTCGTCTACAATCGGTGAAACCATTTTACAAGGACCGCACCATGTAGCCCAGAAATCGATTAGTACAGGTTTATCGGATTCCATAACTTCTGATTGAAAATTATCTTTTGTTACTGTTAATGCTGACATATTTTTTCTCCTTACTATTTTTTATTTATTTTATACGATCGAAATATTATGTTTATGATATAAGTATAGTATATTTTATACCCATATTCCGTGACTTTATCACCAAATTAGTAAATTTATTATGCTTGTCTCAAATATTTTATTGCAGATGTACCGGCAATAGCTCCATCACTTACCGCTTTGGCTATTTGCAATAGTCCACCGGTGCAATCTCCGGCAGCATATAAACCGGGAACATTTGTAGACATATCAGAATCCACTAGGATTTTATTTCCTTCTGTGAAAGCACCGACTTTTTTTGCTAAAGCAGTGCTTCCGGCAGTACCGTAAGCGACAAATATACCGTCTAACTTAATTTTGTCCGAATGGTTGAAGGTGACGGATTCAAGAGGGCCGGTACCTCCCAGCAATGGATTTGAAGGACCCGGATCCAAACTGTCAATGGCATTTTTATGAATCTTAATATCCTTAGGAAAACTAACGCTGGGTTTAGAGCCATTCGTAAGTAAAGTAACAGATTTGGCAACGGGAAGAAGTTCTTTCGCTTCGTTTAAAGCATATTCTCCGCTTCCCAATATTCCTACATCCTTACCTTTATAGAAGAAGGCATCACATACTGCACAATAGCTTACTCCCTGTCCCTCTAACTCCTTTAGCCCTTTAATTGGAGGTGAATTGCGGGAAACGCCGGTAGCTAAGATAACAGCATCAGCTAAATATTCATTTTTATCGGTCTTTACAGAAAAGGTATGGCTTACTTTTGACGTTTCTGAGTTACTTTCTAAAGTACTGATTCCCACCACTTCTTCTTTTATAATCTGGGCGCCTATCCGTTTTGCCTGTGCTATGCCTCTTTCAATTAAACTGGAGCCGCTTATAGGATATTCAAAACCATAGAAATTTTCAATCTTATCAGCTTTACCTAAAGAGCCCGGTCCGTTGCCTATAACGGTAGTCTGAATGCCGGCTCTTACTGTATACAATGCTGCTGAAATACCAGCAGGCCCATTGCCTATAATTATCACTTTCATAATAAGCTAATCCTTTCCATTGAAACTAATATTATATATCTACCCGAAAATTTACAAATTATAACTTTATTAAAACATAAAATAACTTTGGTTTTCAAGTATATTGTTATTTTTCTAAATTTTATTGTATTCTATTCTAATAGTTATATAAATTTATTGGTCATGCTGTTTATAATAAATAAAAAAGCATGGCTTAAGAAATCCTCCAATAAGGATTGACGGATAAAGGCTTATGGTGTGGGTTTTTCACTTCAGGGAGAGGAGTATTTGAAGCGATATAGGTAAGTTGGCTCATTTTTTTAACTCCTGTTCATCCTTGTATTCCTTTTCGGATTTTTCTTTGCTTGGTATATTCACAAGTACAAAATCAAATCTTTCTGCAAAAAATTCAAATGATAGTCGTTCCAGCCATCTAACAAGCATCTGTCTGTTTCTATAAACTCGTTATCCCCCAAGATAGTTTCAAGTGCGGGCAAAGTGTAAAAATCAAAGTGAAAGTAAAAATCTTCTCCTGCTGGGTGATTAGAAAGACTGAATTCAACTGCCGAAACCTCTTCGTTCTTTAACTCGCCAATATTGTAAACGCCCCACCAGTAATCCCAATGGCGGATATGAATATGCTTGATTTTCTTTGTCATAAATACCTCTCTTGAATGTTCTCGATATCTGTACGAATTTTTCTCAAATTTATAAGAATCTCGGAAGTCAGTGCACTGGAGGAAATTGCTCTTGGGGAAAACGAAAGGGCTTTTTTTATCTCGTATCACACTGAAGAGTTGGATATAAGCAAATTCACAGTTTTTGAAAATCCGCCTGTTGAAAAGAAGCACTATCTTTTTAACGACCTATAAGGCTTAAAATATATTGGAAAATCCACCTCTTTTTAGAAGGAAGAGCGCATATGAAAATGATGTAAGAATTGCCGAAGGTGACAAAGAGAAGTGCAAATTTAAAATTGGCACCAGCAAGATTGCACTGCATCAAATTGTGCCGGTGGAAATCCAGCAGGTGACAGCCGAAGCCAGGGAGCATACGGAGCAGTTCCTTCAACGGACAATGGATAAGGGCAAGAGATTTGCCGTAGGACTTGAAATCCTACGGCAAATCTTAAAAACTGAAACATCCTTATTGAAGGACCACTTACAGACCATACTTTTTTTTCTTCCTCATCAATTGTGCTTGAGTCATGTTTAAAAAAGCGGCGGCTTTTCTCGTACTGCCTTCTTGCTTTATGGCATACTCCAGTAACTTTTTTTCTTGGTTTTCAATTATTTTACCAAAATCGATGCCGGCTGATTTACTGAAGGAAGTTTTTAAATCAAAGGCAATATCTGAATAAATACTCTCGTTGATAATCATATCCACATCAGCAATATCAATAATGTTGGTGCTGATATTTATAACAATTCGGTGCATTTTATTTTCAAGCTCACGGACATTACCCGGCCAATCATAGCTGGCAAGCCTTTTCAGAGCGTCGCCGGTCAGTTCCTTGCAAAGTCCATATTGCTTATTGTATTTCGCCAGAAAAGCTTCTGCCAGACAGTATATATCTTCTCGTCTTTCACGAAGGGGAGGAACATCAATGCTGCATATGTTTAACCGATAATATAAATCTTCTCTGAATTTACCTTCTTCTACTAATTTATGAAGGGGTATGTTATTGGCACAGATGACGCGAACATTAACATTGATGGGTTTTGTACCTCCTATCCTGTAAAAGCTTCCTTCTTGAATAACCCTTAAAAGCTTTGATTGAAGGGCAGGGGATAGCTGACCGATTTCATCCAAAAAAAGAATTCCATTGTTGGCCAGCTCGAAATAGCCCTTTTTGCCGCCTGCCTGAGCACCGGTAAAAGCTCCGGACTCATAACCGAAAAATTCTGATTCGGCCAAATTGTCTTGTATATTGGCACAATTAATTTTGACGCAGGAGTTTGATTTTCTGTTGCTGTTTTTATGAATAAGCTCTAGTATTTTTTCTTTACCGACTCCCGTTTCTCCCTGAATGATAATGTTACAGTCATAGTTGGCGATATTGATTACCTGATCCGTCAATGCCTTCGTTACAGGACTGGCAAAGACAAAATCATCAATACGATTGGTTTTATTGATATTTCTTTGGGCAGCAGCTTTATTTCCGAAATTATGTGCTCGTTTGCTGTTCTCATATAAATTATTTATTTCATCCAGAGCGTCACGCATTTCATTGAGCAATTGAATAGTAAAGCTTTCATATCCTTCATAATACTGGTCCAAGGAATAGGTAGTAATTTCCTTTCCCATGCTTTCAGCAATAAGGATAGCTTTACTGTAACCATTTTTTAAATTGGTAAAATAAAGAGAACCCTTTGTTTTGGTCATTAATACGCTGAGAACCTCTGAGCCGGACAAGTCTTCACAGTTTATAGTGAAGTCCATCAGCTGAGAGTCTTCCTGCATGATTTCTTCAACAGAGGATATGGGATTCGTTACGTCTACCACCCGGAAGCGATCGGCATATTTTAAGATGGCGGATTCTATTTGTTTAATGGTAAGGCTGCCGCAGGCTTCATTATCCATGATAGTAAGAATGTAGCAGTTGTCTCCCAATGCTTTTTTTACGGAACCGATATACACCATAGTAGAAACCAGATCTTTACCTAATATTAATATTCTCATTCCCGGCTTGACAAGTGTACTGATGGAGTATATTGAACCGGCTTCATCTAATGTAGTCATTGTATAATTAAGGGCCAGACCCTCTGGTTTTTTAAACATAGGTGAATTTTCAAATAAAATGGTATAGCCTTTTATAATAAGTTCCCCATAATTGTAATCGATGGCTTCAATTTTCTCGTTAAAAAGAGGAACAGAAGTAATGGTAGTATTGCAGAGAACCTCATCCCCTAGATCG
>DKLE01000083.1 GCA_002455605.1 Firmicutes bacterium UBA6648 | reverse complement strand
TGGACGGGTGGTGCTGATTTGCTTTCATACAAGATAAAAATAATTATCTATTGACAGCATAAAAAATTGTATCTATAATACAATTAAACGATTGCTTAATCGTTTAATTGTAGATATTCTTAAATTATGAAGCAAGGAAGTGTTATAGATGGAAAACCGAGAAAAAGATTTTTGCAAGTGCTTACAATGTCCAATGCACATTGAATTACCTCACAATCATGGCAGCAGGACCGCAGAGTTCATAGAAAATAGACCGGAACCGGTTATCTTTGAGCAGACGGCCAGCACTTTTCAAATGATAAGCGACAGCACCCGTTTAAAAATTTTATGGCTTCTCTGTCACAGTGAAGACTGCGTAGCAAATATAGCAGCGGCAATAGAGATGAGTTCTCCGGCAGTTTCTCATCACCTGCGTTTATTAAAGCAGGCGGGATTAATCGTCAGCCGGAAAGACGGAAAAGAAACATATTATACCTTAGCAAATACAGAAGAAGCTAAACTGGTTCACGATATAGTGGATAGAACCTTTAACATAAAATGCAGATAAATTTCACAGAAAAGGAGGAGGCTTATGAAAAAGGTTTATACAATAGAAAACATTGACTGTGCAAATTGTGCGGCTAAAATTGAGCGATTGATTTCAAAAATGCCGGAGGTTGAAGAAGCAACGATTACTTTTGCAACAAAACAGCTAAGAGTAAGTGCGGATAATCCGGATGTACTGATTGAGGAAATGACCAGACTGGCAAATACCGTAGAAAATAATGTAATTATTAAAGAAAGAACGTCTAAGAGCATTAAAAGCAGAGAATCAAGAACAGCTTTGGAAAAGGATGACCATGACCATAATCACCAGCATGAAGAATGTGGATGCGGCCACGATCATAGTCACGACCATCACAATCACGGGCATCGACATCTTGAGCATGACCATGACCATAATCACCAGCATGAAGAATGCGGATGCGGCCACGATCATAGTCACGACCATCACGAACACGAACACGAACACTACAGTTATGAACAGAGACATGAAAGTGCACTAAAGAATACAGAAGAAAGAAAAACAATATTTAGCAGAATTACAGACTTACATCTGATAGCGGTAGGAACAATTTTATTTGCTGCCGGTCTTTTTGTCAAACATGCAGCTTTTGCGCAGGAAGTGTGGATCGCTTGCTTCGTTATAGCATATATCGTATTAGGGGGACAGATCCTATTAACGGCAGTAAAAAATATAGGTAAAGGCCAAATTTTCGATGAAAACTTTCTTATGAGTATTGCTACGATAGGGGCGTTTGTAATACAAGAATATCCGGAAGCAGTAGGAGTCATGTTGTTCTTCAGAATCGGAGAATATTTTGAGGAGAAGGCTGTAGAAAAAAGCCGTACTCAAATCATGGAAGCAGTAGATCTCAGACCTGAAGTAGTATCTTTGCTGGAAGGGGATACGATAAAAGAAATTCCGGCAGCGGAAGCAGAAATTAACGATATTTTGTTAGTAAAACCGGGAGATCGAATTCCTTTGGATGGTATAGTCGTAGATGGGGAGAGCAGAATTGATACATCTCCTATTACAGGAGAGCCAGTGCCGGTAAAGGTTGAAAAGGAAGATCAGGTGGTTTCAGGTTGTATTAATACCTCCGGAGCAATTAAAATAAAGGTTCAGAAAACTTTGGAAGATTCCATGGTTACAAGAATTCTTGATTCCGTTGAAAATGCTGCGGCGAGTAAACCGAAAATCGATAAATTTATTACTAGATTTGCCAGAGTTTACACACCTTTTGTAGTTATTTTAGCTGCGGCAACAGCTATTATTCCTTCTCTGGTAACTGGTAACTGGCAATATTGGGTTTATACGGCATTAACCTTTTTGGTTATAAGTTGTCCTTGTGCACTGGTTCTCAGCGTACCTCTTGCTTTCTTCTCGGGAATCGGAGCAGGTTCCAAGCAAGGCATTTTATTTAAAGGCGGAGCAGCGCTGGAGGCACTTAAAAATGTTAAAGCTGTAGTAATGGATAAAACAGGAACTTTAACAAAAGGTGAATTTGCAGTCCAGCATATAATATATTCCGGAAATTTAATAAGCAATATGACTTCTGGTGTTACAGCGGATAATTCCTCTCAAAATGAGGCTGCGTCAAGAGTGATGGAAGGAATCAATAAGAGACCTGCCGGGGTATCTAAACAGGATGCGGAGATATATCTCTTATCACTGGCGGCTAGCTGTGAATTGCATTCCACCCACCCAATAGGAGCGAGCATAGTAAATGAAGCCAAAAAATATGGAATTACGCCGGAAGAGCCAAAGAGTATAGAAGAAATAGCAGGCAAAGGAATAAGAGCTGTATTAAATGCCGGTGTGGTGCTGTGCGGCAATCGAAAGCTTTTATCGGATGCAGGAGTAGATATTGCAGGGTACCAAAATTCCGCAGTAGGAAGCGAGGTTTTATTAGCACTAAATAATGAGTTCATCGGTTCCCTGACTGTTGCTGATTCCATTAAGCAAGATTCATTTTCTGCAATACAGAAATTAAAAAAAGATCGCATTATCACTGCTATGTTAACAGGAGATGGAGAGGCGAGTGCAAATGCAGTAGCAGAAGCAATTGGTATAGACGAAGTTTTCGCAAAGCTGTTGCCAGATGATAAGCTGAGAATATTACAGGAACTTAGAAAAAAACATGGTCAGGTAATGTTTATTGGCGACGGAATAAACGATGCTCCTGTTTTAGCAGGCGCAGATGTGGGGGCGGCGATGGGCAGCGGAGCAGATGCGGCAATCGAAGCGGCAGATGTGGTATTTATGACTTCCAGCGTGGAAGCAGTTCCTCAGTCAATTGCCATAGCACAAGCCACTAGCAAAATAGCAATGCAAAATGTTGTAGTCGCATTAGCAGTAAAAGCATTGGTAATGATACTGGGTTTGGCAGGAATGGCGTCCATGTGGATGGCTGTATTTGCTGATTCAGGAGTAGCAATGCTGTGTGTGATAAATTCAATCAGAATACTATATAAGAAATAAAAAATATTGCCTTAGAATAATTCAATGTCGTTTAGTTTTTCTAAATGAACGAATTATTTTAAGGCAATTGTTATTTATAGAAACCTAATATTAATCCCAGAAGGACTCAACTTTTGGTTCAGATTCATTTTCAATTGTTGCGGTATAGGTAATAAACGCTTTCATTGCATTGGAAACATAAGCATTTTTTCTCCAAAGAACGCTAACATTGGCATTGATAGGTTCTTCCAGAGGAACATGAACAATTTTTGCTGTTGCATCAAAACTTTCCTGATAAGTGATTGTAACTGCAAAGTTATTTTCTACTATATATTTAATAGTAGAGATTTGGCTGGCCTCCATAATTATATTGAGAGGATGTTCTTTAAAATGCTCTGTGATAGCAGTATAATGGTAGGAACCTTTAGGGAATATTATAAAAGGCTGTTTACAAATCATCTCTTTGCTGGCAAAAGGCTTTTTGGCCAGAGGGCTGTTTGCACCGACTGCAAGTCCGAATTGAGTACGGAAGATCAATCTGGAATCGCACTGAGGGTAAACGGTATCGTCCATTGCTCCGAGAAGAAAATCCAATCCACCTTCATTTAATCTCTTTAGACCGGAAATAGTTCCAATTTCAAACATCTGCAGCCGAATGTTAGGATGCTGCTGCTCAAAGGCAGGGAAAAACTTTTTAAACATAAAAGTGCCTAAAACAGGAGGAATGCCTACTGTAAGAACCACATGAGTTTTATCCCCTATATCCAGAGCTTCCTTATGGAAGTTGTCATAAGCATTAATGAAATTTTTTGCTTTGGCAAGAAAGCGAATGCCGTCGTCTGTTAAAGATATTCGGTTATTGACTCTGTTGAAGAGCTGATAACCCAATTCGTTTTCTAACTCTTTTATTGCGGCTGTAATAGAGGGCTGAGAAACATGGACCGCCTCAGAAGCCTTTGTAATATTGTTGTATTTGCATACTTCTTGAAAGTATCGTAAATGGTTTATATTCATAAATTATCTCCGTTATTAAGCTTTATAGTAAATAGTGGTTGAAACACCCATTATCTTCTTGTGTAATTTTATACAAAATATACCTGTCAAATGGTAAATTTGTTTTGTCGCATAAAGTTTTTCTGTAACTTTTACTACTTTATCATAAGTCCTTTGAAAATTCAATAGTTTTACGCATAACTATCAAAAAAAACTATATAATAATAAATGTTTTCTATTGGAGAAAAACGTTGAAATATGATAGCCTAGAACCTGGCAGAGTAGAGTGAATTTTTAAAAAAGTGTTGTTAAAAACAGCACTTTCATATTTGTAGGAAGGAAGGAAGAGTAATATGACCGAGCAGAAAAAGCATTTACAAAGCATCCATGTGCAGCATAACAAGCACACTGCTGGATGTGAAACAGAAGTAATGCCGATTCCTGATTTTGTTTATATCTCTATGTCCCAGCATATCGGAGCCCCATGTAAGCCACTTGTGGCAAAGGGCGACTATGTGAAAGTAGGGCAGCTCATAGGCGATACCGATGCTTTTGTAAGTGCACCTATTCATTCAAGTGTTTCAGGTACAGTTACAGGAATTGAGGGAATGCGTTCCGGTAATGGCGGAGAAGATACTGTCGTTGTTATCGAGACAGATAAAAAACAGGAATTATGGGAAGGAATTCAGGTTCCGCATGCTGATAACAGAGAGGATTTTGTTAAAGCTGTAAGAACCAGCGGCCTTGTTGGATTAGGAGGTGCAGCATTTCCGACTCATATTAAGTATAACCCTAAAAACATTGATGAAGTAACCACATTGATTATAAATGGTGCAGAGTGTGAGCCATTTATCACTTCCGACCATAGATTGATGGTTGAAGATACAGAGAGCATTATTGAGGGTATGCTGCTGGTAATGAAGTATCTTGAGCTAAAAGAGGGCTTCATCGGTGTAGAAGATAATAAACCGGATGCTATTGAAGCTTTAAATAAGATGATTGCGCAGAAGGGAAATCCGAATATAAAAGTTATACCTCTGCGATCAAGATACCCGCAGGGTGCAGAAAGAGTTATGGTATATGAAATAACAGGCAAAACAATGAATGCCGGAGTACTTCCTGCTGAACTTGGTATCATCCTGTCAAATGTTACGTCAATTGCATTTGTAGGTCAGTATTTCAAAGACGGGATTCCTCTTATCAACAAGAGAATTACTGTTGATGGAAATGCAGTAGAAAGACCGACGAATTTAATATGTCCAATCGGAACAAAGATCGCTGACGTTATAGCGTTCTGCGGCGGCTATAAAGAAGAGCCTAGAAAGATTCTGATGGGTGGACCAATGATGGGTAGAGCAATTTTCACCGATCAGCTTCCTGTAATCAAGAACAATAATGCTATTCTTGCGTTTGCTGGCGAACAAGCCTGGGTGAAGGAAGAAACGGCCTGCATTAATTGCGGACGATGTCATAAAGCCTGTCCATTCAAGCTGATGCCTACAGCTCTTTCCACAGCAGTTGAAAGAAAAGACGCAGAAGCATTGGAAAAATATAAGGTTATGCAGTGTATGGAATGCGGAAGTTGTTCCTATATTTGCCCTGCAAGAAGACCTTTAGGCTTTAACAATAAGCTTGGAAAAGCGATATTAAAGGAGGCACAGAGTAAATAATGGAAAATAAAGCATATGATAATCTAATCGTATCATCGGCGCCTCACTTTGTCAGCGAGGTAGATACATCCAGAATTATGGGAGCCGTTCTTCTGGCATTAGTACCTGCATTTCTTGTAAGTACCTATGTTTTCGGCTTCAGAGTTATTACACTGACTTTGGTTTGTGTAGTGGCATGTGTTGCATTTGAATATTTATTTAACAAATTAACACATAAAAAACAAACAATAAGTGATTTGAGCGCTGTTTTAACAGGTGTACTGCTTGCGTTTAACGTACCTTCAAATCTATCATATATTATAGCTATCATTGGTTGTTTTGTAGCAATCGTAATTGTTAAGTGTTTATTTGGGGGTCTTGGACAGAATGTTGCAAACCCTGCTATTACAGCTCGAATTGTACTTTTGGTTTCCTTTACAACACAGATGACAACTTGGCCTCTTCCAAGAAGTATTCAGACTGCGGATGCGGTTACCGGTCCTACACCCCTTGGTATTTTAGCTGAGGGTGGCGGAGCGATGCCGTCAAATACAGACATTATGTTGGGTTTTATCGGCGGTTCAATAGGTGAAGTAAGTGCAATTGCATTATTACTTGGCGGACTGTTCCTGATTTGGAGAGGAATTATCTCTCCAATCACTCCTGTATGCTTTATCGCTACAGTAGGAGTCTTCGCATTAGCGGCAGGACAGGATCCGATTTTCCACATCGTTGCAGGTGGCGTTATGCTGGGTGCCTTCTTTATGGCAACAGACTATGCAACAACGCCTATCCTTCCGTTAGGAAAAGTGATTTTCGGTATTGGCTGCGGTGTTTTGACCATGGTGATCAGACTCTTTGGATCATATCCGGAAGGCGTTTCGTTCGCAATCTTGCTTATGAACATATTAACTCCACATATCAATAATTTCTGCGAAAATAGAATGTATGGAGGTGGCAAAAAATAATGGGAAATTCAACCTTTAAAGAGTACATAAAGCCCGCGTTGGTTTTAGTAATTATATGCTTAGTTGTATCCTTTGCATTGTCACAAACCTATGGGATGACAAAACCTATAATCGACCAAAATGCTGCAAAAGCTGCAGATGAGGCCAGAGCATTAGTTCTTCCTGAGGGCGATTCCTTTACGGCTTATGACGGACAGCTAAATGAAGGCATTGTGGACTATTATATCGCTGATAATGGAGCAGGAGTTGCTTGCACGTCAACTGCCAAGAGCTTCGGAGGTACAATGACTGTAATGGTTGGTATTGACGCAAACGGGGCGATTACAGGAGTGACTGTTACTAATCACGCCGATACTCCAGGACTTGGAACAAAAGCGATGACGGTGGAATATTTAAGTCAGTATAACGGAAAGACTGCTGCTGACATTATTCCTGATATGGGAACTATTGGTCAGGATAGTATTAAGAAGAATACAAATTTAGATGCTATCACAGGAGCAACCATTTCCTCTAACGGAGTATATTACTCTGTTCAAGGTGCCTTGGCACAATTTGAAGCTGCAGGAGGTGTAAAGTAAATGAGTAAATTAGGCATTGTTACGAAAGGTATAATTAAGGAAAATCCAGTATTAGTCCTTTTGCTTGGTACTTGTCCAACTCTTGCAACGACAACAGGAGCGATAAATGGTGTTGGTATGGGAGTTTCCACAATGGCAGTTTTAATCTGCTCGAATATCGTTATTTCAATATTGAAGAATGTTATTCCGGATAAAGTCAGAATCCCTTGCTATATTGTAGTAATTGCAGGTTTTGTAACTTTAGTACAGTTTATGCTTCAGGCCTATATGTCAGCATTAAACGCTTCTTTAGGATTATTTATTCCGTTGATTGTAGTAAACTGTATTATTTTAGGAAGAGCTGAAATGTTTGCAAACAAGAATTCAATTGTGGATTCTGCTCTTGATGGATTAGGTATGGGTATCGGTTTTACAATCGCTCTTGGTTGTATGGGATTGATCAGAGAATTACTTGGTTCAGGAACAGCATTTGATTTTCCTCTGTTTGGTGATGGCTTTACTCCTATGTCAATCTTTATGCTTGCACCTGGCGGGTTCTTTGTTTTTGCTGTTTTGGTTGCCGCTATAAATTACTTTAGTAAAGGCAAAGCTATTAAGAAGAAGGAATTCGGCTGTGCAGGCTGTGCTATGCATGGAACTTGTCAGTCAGCTGATAAGGAAGGAGGCTGCCAATAATGAAAGAACTTATTATGATCATGATGAGCGTTATTCTAGTAGACAACTTTGTATTATCACAGTTCTTAGGTATTTGTCCTTTCCTTGGTGTATCAAAGAAGCTTGATTCGGCAACTGGTATGGGAATTGCGGTTACTTTTGTAATGGTATTGGCTACAGCAGTTACTTGGCCAATTCAGATTTTACTGCTTGAAAAAAATAATATTGGATATTTACAGACAGTGGTATTCATTTTAGTTATTGCGGCGTTGGTACAGCTGGTAGAAATGATTCTGAAGAAATATGTTCCTTCACTTCATAAATCTCTTGGTGTATATCTTCCGCTAATAACTACAAATTGTGCTGTACTTGGAGTAACAATTATGAATATAGATGATGGATTATCCTATATTCAATCAGTTTGTAATGCTCTTGGTGCAGGTGTTGGCTTCTTATTAGCAATGGTTCTGTTTGCAGGTATGAGACAAAAGATGGAAACCTGTGACGTTCCGGCAGCTTTTAAGGGCGTTCCTATGGTACTTATCGGCGCATCAATCCTTTCCATGGCATTTATGGGATTCAGTGGTGTTGTTGAAGGTATATTCGGTTAGAAAGGGGGAGGAATAATATGATGCCAGTAATACTAGTTGTAGTAATCGGGTTGATTTCAGGAATTATCCTCACAATCGCCTCTAAAGTATTTTTCGTTCCCGTTGACGAAACTGTAGCTGAGATTCGAGAAGCACTTCCCGGTGCGAACTGCGGTGCCTGCGGATTTGCAGGATGCGATGATTATGCGGCTGCTTTAGGTGAAGACCACACATTAAGTCCAAGTCTTTGCCCTGTTGGCGGAGCTGATACAGCATCAGCTGTTGCAGCAATTTTGGGTGTAGAAGCTACGGCAGCCGATCCAAAAGTTGCATTTGTTAAATGTAAGGGAAACAATGAAAATACAAGGCAGATTATGGAATATCAAGGTGTACAGACTTGCGCAGCAGCAAAGAACTTTTACGGAGGCAATTGGGCTTGCTCTTACGGGTGTATGGGGTTAGGTGACTGTGTTTCAGTTTGCCAGTACGACGCCATTAAGATTTGTGACGGCGTAGCTGTTGTTGACAGAGATGCTTGCGTGGCCTGTGGTATGTGTGAGAAAGCTTGTCCAAACAACGTTATTACAATTGCAAATAAGAAAAATCTTGTATACGTTGCTTGTAATTCTACCGCACCTGGTGCAAAAGCCAGAAAGGTTTGCAGTGTTGCATGTATCGGCTGTAGAAAGTGTGAAAAAGTTTGTAAATTTGATGCTATCACAATAGAGAACAACCTTGCTAAAATTGATCCTGAGAAATGTAAAAATTGTGGATTGTGTGAAAAAGAATGTCCGACAAAAGCTATTTCAAATTTAAGAGTAAAAAAAGCAGTAGCACCTAAGCCAGCTCCTCCTACAGTAAAAGAGGAAGAAAAGGCGGCTCAATAAATTTTATAGCTAATTAAAGATTAAAGGCGGTTCTTGTAAAAGAACCGCTTTTCTTATATAAATGTGTAGATTATTTTATGTAATAATACTATAACAAATAGGAAAGAAATAAAAATAAAAAATAAAAGTAAAAAACTGTTGACACATACTTAATATTTTGGTATTCTATTAAAGCTGTCCCGTAAGGCAGGCGAAATATTAAAAAAAATATTGACAAGCTTGCGGAATAGTGATAAGATAAAAAAGTTCCCTATAGCGGAACGGCGCACACCTTGTTTTGTTGAAAAATGAGGCCGGTGCGAAAGAACCTTGAAAACTTCATAGTGTAAGAGAATTAGTCAAGAGGACATTAAGTTGTTCTCAAAACTAAGTACAATAACACTTGAAGCCGGTTTTAGGCAGTAAAAATCTACAAATTGAAAATTTGTGATTTTCTTGCATGAGACCTGCCGCAATTTGAAAACAAATTGGGCTAGGGCTTCAATT
>DKLE01000043.1:3092-10213 GCA_002455605.1 Firmicutes bacterium UBA6648 | reverse complement strand
CTTGCAACGGATATAACAAAGATTTTAATTACGAAAAAAGGCATTTCTGAATTTGACATTTATGATAAAAATGCAATGATTGAGAAATATGGATTCACTCCGGAACAGTTCATTGATTTCAAAGGCTTAATGGGAGATCAGTCAGATAATATTCCGGGAATACCTGGAGTGGGCGAGAAAACTGCCCAGAAGCTCATATTAGAATATGGTTCTGTAGAAAATCTGATTAATAGTGTGGATTCTATGCCAAAAGGAAAGCTGAGAGATAAAATCGAAGAGAATGCTCAGCTGGCAGTAATGAGCAAGAAATTAGCTACTATCAATACACAGGTGCCCATTGAAATTGATTTTTCTGAATATCTGCTGGAAGAGCCGGATTATGAAAAATTAGTTGAAATTTATGTGAAATTAGAATTCAATAGTTTATTAAAACGTCTGAAGAATACAGATTTAGCTTCGGCTGTAAGCAAAATAGCTGACAATAGCAATGATAAGGATAAATTTGAGAGAAAAGAAAGAAAGCTAATTCAAATATTCTCTTTGGAAGAATTAAAAAGCCTGTTTTCCCAGATAGGAAGCCAAGAAGAAATTGCATTGAAGATATATTCCGATAAAAATCATAAATCCACACCAGAAGTATACGGTATAGGAATTATGTCGACTAATGTCATTGCTTATATTAATTTAGATGACAGCAGAGAGATGCTAGAACATTTGGCTGTTCAGCTTGCGGAAAAAGAACTGAAAATTTATGGCTACTATTTAATTAATGATTATTATGTTTTGTTAACTTTGCTGAACAATCAAGAACGTTTGCATTCTGCCAGAGAGCATGGGTTTTTCTTTCACACAGCTTTCGATTGTGCTATAGCTCAATATGTTTTGGAACCATCCAAGAGCAATTATGAATTGAAAACTGTAGCTTTTGAACTGCTTCATGCGGAAATTGAAAATGAGGATGAATTCTTATCCGCTCATGGGCAGTTAAATATTTTCGGAGCTCCTGATGAAAGCTATCTGGAATATACGAAAAAATGGGCAGAAACGGTTGAAGAATTACGGTTTATTCAAGAAAAGAAATTGAAAGAAGAAGAGTTAGAGGAGGTTTATTATCAAATCGAACTTCCTTTAATAGAACCGATGGCGTCTATGGAATCCTACGGTTTTAAGCTGGACAAAAGAGAACTGACAACTGCGGGAGAATCTATTTCCAATCAGCTGGAAGCATTAACAAATCAAATCTATCAATACGCAGGAGAAGAATTTAATATCAATTCACCTGTTCAGCTTGGGGTTATATTGTTTGAAAAAATGGGATTGCCTGCAGGGAAAAAAACCAAACGGGGCTATTCTACCAATGCAGAAATTCTTGAAAAAATCAGATATGAGCATGATATCATTCCTTGTATCTTAGAGTACCGAACTCTTTCAAAGCTGAAAGGAACTTATATTGATGGCTTATTGCCTCTGGTTCATGAGGACGGCAGAATTCATGCGCATTTCCAGCAGACTGTTACAGCTACAGGCAGAATCAGCTGCACGGAACCAAATCTGCAAAATATCCCCATTAAACAGGAGCTGGGCAGAAAACTCAGAAAGGCCTTTATTCCAGAAGAGGAGTATACACTGGTCGGGGCGGACTATTCCCAAATTGAACTTCGGGTTTTAGCTCATATGGCTGACGAACAGCATTTGATTGATGCGTTCAATCATGGAGATGATATCCATCGGATTACGGCAGCCAGAGTCTTTAAAGTACCTGAAGAAGATGTTACCCTTCTTCAGCGAAGCAATGCTAAAGCAGTCAATTTTGGTGTCATATATGGTATGAGCGGGTTTGGGCTTTCAGAGGAACTGAATATTACCAGAAGAGAGGCAGAAAAATATATTGATGAATATTTTAAAACCAATCCCAATGTCAAAACCTTTATGGATGAACAAATTGAATTTTGTAAAGAACACGGCTATGTGGCTACCCTTATGGGAAGAAAACGCTCCATACATGAGATACATGCCAGTAACTATATGGTTCGGCAGCTGGGGGAAAGATTGGCTATGAACAGTCCCATACAAGGGAGTGCGGCAGATATCATAAAGCTGGCCATGATTAAAGTATACCGGGAGCTGCATAAACAAAATCTTAAATCTAAATTGATTTTACAGGTGCACGATGAACTGATTATTGAGGCAGCTCAAAGTGAGACAAAGGACATTGAAACGCTTTTAAGAGATTGTATGGAAAATGCCATGAAGCTTAAAATAAGACTTGCCGTGGAAGTAAATCAAGGCAGCAATTGGTATGACTTAAAATAAGCAGGAAGGTGAACGAAATGAGAATAATCGGACTGACAGGAGGCATTGGAAGTGGCAAATCTACGGTATCCAACTATCTGACACAAAAAGGTTTTGCTATTATTGATGCGGATAAGATTGCCCGAGAAATTGTAGAGCCTGAATCCGAAACATTGTTCAAATTATCGGAGTGTTTCGGTAGCAATATTTTAAATTCGGATGGAAGTTTAAACCGAAAAGCATTGGCGGCCATTGCTTTTTCCAGTGAAGAACAGAAAAAAAAACTGGACGGCATCATGCTCCAGGAGATTATAAGAATAATCAATGAAAAAATAGAATACTATCATACAACTGGCGAAATGTTGATTTTTATAGATGCTCCTCTCCTTTTTGAAGCCGGACTGGATCAGCAGTCACATGAAATCTGGGTGGTGGATGCAGAAGATGAACTGCGGATTGAGCGAGTTATCCGCAGAGACGGTTCTTCTCGGGAGGAAGTGCTTTCTCGCATGAGAAAGCAAATGAGCAGAGAAGAGCAGTACAAAAGAGCGGACCATGTGTTAAACAACTCTGCCACGGCAGAAGCATTGTATGCACAGATAGACAAATTATTGGACATGAAATAAGGGAACAGAACAATGATAAAAAAAGTAATAATCATAAGTATAACTGTAATTATTTGTATAGGCATCATCATCTACGGTCAGCATGGGGATGTTTATAATTTATTGAATAAATCGGATAAAGAAAAGGTTTCTTATGCAGAATCACAGATTGTCAATTTACCTATGGAAAAAGTCAGAACCTTAAATCCTGTTACTTCAAAAGATTCAGATACCTATCATCTGAGCAAATTAATTTTTGAAAGTCTGTTTTATTTAGATGAGAATTTATCTTTGCAGAATGGTTTAGCCAGCGGTTACAATTATGATTCGGATAAAATGGCAGTAACGATAAATATCAAGACAGGCTCCTATTTCAGCAACGGAACCAATGTAACCGGTGAGGATGTAAAATATTCCATTGACAGTTATATGGCGGCAGCGGCTTCCGGAAATACCGTTTACAGCAGTTATGTAAACAATATTAAATCGGTATCGGTAAGCAAAAGTGATAAATACTCTGTGGTTGTAAGATTCAAGGATAAAAGAGATGTTTCTATGGAGAATTTTATTTTTCCTATCGTTTCTGAAAAAAACTTTGGAAAATACTCTGCTGCTAAAGTATCTTCTTCCAGCTTTATTCCTATTGGCTCTGGGCCCTATGCCATAAAAAAATATAATGACATTTCAGAATTACAATTGTCTGCAAATGAATATTATAACGGAACCAGGCCTTCCAATACTTTATGCTTTACTATTCTGCCTGAAAAGGAAGATGTAATTCCTCTTTTAGAAGTGAACAGCATTGCTCTGGGCTATTTACAAGAGTTGTCCAGAGACACTTTGATTACGGACAAGAAGATTACGTCTAAAAATTTTGTCTCTAATGAAGTTGAGGTAGTCGGTTATAATTTTTCAAAGGAAACCATGGCTGACAAAAGAGTCCGAAAAGCCATTGCCTATGCAGTGGATACTAAAACTGTAAATGAGAGTGCATACTATAAAAACGGTACCCTGTGTGACAGTATCTATTTTCCTGGGTATTTAGGCACCGCCAATACCGGGGATCAATACAAGTTCAGTTTAGAAAAAGCAGCAAAATTATTAACTGCAGCAGAATATTTAGATCGAGATGGAAACGGTTATTTGGAAGATAAAAACGAAAATGAACTGACGGTAAATATATTAGTAAATAAAGCGGATCAAAGCAGAACGATTGCGGCGGAAACCATAAAAGCATCCTTAGATAAGCTGTCTATTTCAAGCCGTATCATTTATGCGGCCGATTTGCAGGATTTTAACAATCAATTGCGTGCAAAGGAATATGATATCTTTATCGGCGGAATGAAAATCAATGAGACCTATGATTTAAGAACTTTTCTTCATTCCGATTATAATAACCTGATCGGTTATTCCAATAAAAAAGTTGATAAACTTTTGGACAAGTTGAAATCCGGTATAGCAGAAGAGCAAAAAAAGGAAAGTGTAGAAGGAATCAAAGACATTATCATAGATGAGTTACCATATTATTGTATTATCTATAAAACCTATGGTGCTTTAACGGCAGAAGCTTTAAACGGAAATGAAAGTAATTATATGTTTAACAATTTCTATAAGGATTGTGAGAGCTGGTACTGTAAATATCCCATAACAGAGACCCCGGAAATTGTTGATTCTGCTTCAAATAATAATTCTTCAAACGAATAATATACAAACTTCTTTACATTCTTTTATAATTATGCTATTATAATTTTCGTGATTTATGGTTTGCGCCCGTGGCGGAATGGCAGACGCGCACGTTTGAGGGGCGTGTGAGCAATCGTACCAGTTCAAGTCTGGTCGGGCGCACCATTAAATAAAATTTATGGAAAATTTGTACTTGAAATTATGTTCAAGCTATGATATATTTATAACAATGCGAATAATGCGCCGGCGTGATGGAATTGGCAGACGTGCGGGACTCAAAATCCCGTGGTGGCAACACCGTATGGGTTCGACCCCCATCGCCGGCACCATTTTTTTATTTAACAAGCTAATCGTATTTGATTCTAGATATAACACAAGGAGGCGTTACGAAATGGGATCGTTATACCAATTATTACCGTTGGTTCTTTTAATACTAATTATGTATTTCTTGTTAATCAGACCACAAAAGAAAAAAGAGAGAGCAGTTAATGAAATGAGAAGCAATATCAAAGTAGGTGATGAAATTATCACTATCGGAGGTATTTGCGGAAAAGTCGTGAAAGTTAAAGAAGAAACAATCGTTATTCAGGTTGGAGCTGAAAAGCTAAAATTTGAAATGATGAAATGGTCTGTATCCAAAGTTGTTAACAGTGATGAATCAAAAACTTCTCCGAAAAAGGCGAGACCGGTTGATGAGGCTGAAGAAGCGCCGAAAAAGGCTTTGCCAAAGAGATTAAAGAAAGACAGCGGAGAGCAAACTGACACAGATTCCCACGTATCAGAGGAATCTGCTCAGGAAAGTGCAGTTATTGAAGAAAGCGAAGAAAAATAAATCAATTAATTCCCCTGCAAATCATGCAGGGGCTTTTTTTAGTTCTGATTCCTTTAAAATCCAATATAATGATATTGGATATCTCTAGTGTAAATCTTGTATATTATTTGGGAGGGAAGGATATGAATTATCTTTGTAAACTAGTGAAGGGTTACCTGTTAGCTTTTATTATATTTTTAATTTTAACCACTGTCATTACAGTATTTATTAAATTTACATCGGTTCCGGAAAGCTTTTCCGTTTACTATTTAATTGCTGCAATGTGTATAGCAACCTTGTTTTTGGGAGTTTTTTCAGGTAAATTAATAGGAAAAAAGGGGCTTTTATCAGCAATTGGGCTGTCGGCTGTCTTTGTTTTTTTGATTGTATTCGGCATTAATTGTACTTACTTTCAAGATTTGACATTAAACAGCTTTCGTGCACAATATGGGATTCCTGTAGTTATTGGCGGTATTGGTGGCATAATAGGTGTAAATGTGAAAAAATAGCGATTTCGAACTGATTTCTACTTGTAGAAATCAACAAAAAGTAGTAGAATAATATGAAGTACTTTTTGTTTATTAATACTAAATAGAGTATTTAATATAATGTTGATCATAAATGAGCGAACTTGACCATAAAAAATCAACATAACATCATACTATGTATGATAAAACAATAGAAAAATAGAGGGGAAAATAAAATGAGCGTACAAATGAGAAAAGCTTTATCGGTCTTTGTTGTTATTATTATTGTGCTGGGATGGGCAATAACCATATTGGGAGCGGGTCCCATTCCGGCTATTAAGGATAAAATAAAGCTGGGGCTGGATATTAAAGGCGGTGTCTATGTGGTTATGGAAGCACAAACGGACGTTACCGGCGATCAGTTGAAAAAACTAATGGAACAAACACAGGCTGTTATTGAACAGCGAGTAAATCAAATGGGTTTGTCTGAACCTATCGTCACTATTGAAGGTGAAAAAAGAATCCGTGTGGAACTTCCCGGAGCAGAGGATTCCGACGAAGCGATTAAACAAATCGGACGAACTGCTCAGCTGCAGTTCTTTTTAGCTGACGGAACCATGGTTCTGGATGGAAGCATGGTTAAGGATGCGGGTATTACACAGGATCATGAACGGGGAGGCTATGCCGTATCTTTAGAGTTTGACAAGGCTGGTACAGAAGCTTTTGCACAGGCTACTTCAAAAGCGCTGTCCGGAAGTGTGGAGCCTAAAATGGAAGGCGTCAATTCCAGAGCAATTGCAATTGTTTTGGATAATCAGATCATTTCTGCACCTGTTGTTAATCAAGTAATTCAGAACGGACAGGCTATCATTACCGGAGGAGGAACCGGAGGCTTTCAGCAGGATGAAGCAACCAATCTTTCTGCTTTAATCCGAGGAGGCTCACTGCCTGTAGCATTAGAGGAAGTAAATACTTCAACAAGAACGGCTACTATCGGCTATAATGCTTTTGAAATGAGTGTTATAGCGGGAATTATAGCAGTGGCATTAATTATTATAATTATGCTTGTGTTTTATGGAATTATGGGCGTTGCGGCAAATATTGCTCTATTGCTTTATGTATTAATCGTTCTCTGGATCATGGCACTTATGGGAAGTGTTCTGACTCTGCCGGGTATTGCAGGTATTATTTTGTCGGTAGGTATGGCGGTGGATGCCAATGTTATCATTTTCTCCAGAATCAGAGAAGAAATTGCTAACGGAA
>DKLE01000043.1:0-2966 GCA_002455605.1 Firmicutes bacterium UBA6648 | reverse complement strand
GAAGAAATTGCTAACGGAAAGTCTGTGAGAGTTTCCGTACAGTCTGGTTTCAGAAGAGCTTTAAGCACTATCATGGACTCTCAGATTACTACAATAATCGCAGCTATTGTTTTATATCAGTTCGGTACAGGTGCTGTAAGAGGCTTCTCTGTCACTCTTATGATTGGTATTGTTGCAAGTATCTTTACAGCTACGATTATTACCCAGTTATTTTTAGGATTGATCAGTGAATCAAAGCGTTTCGGTGCTAAAAAATACTTTGGCATGAATGAAGACAATACACCAAAATTTGCTCTAAACAGGCAGTTTAGCTTCATCCGTCACAGAAAAAAATATTATGCCATTGCAGCCATAGTAATTATAGCCGGTCTTGTTGTGGGAGGAATCAGAGGATATAACTATGGGATTGACTTTACAGGCGGTACCATGATGCAGTTTGATATGGGCAAACAGGTAGAACTTTCAAAAATATCTGATTCTCTGGAAGCTGTTGGTATAGAATCAGCAGATTTAGTATATGCGGGACAAAATAATAATGAGGTTATTATCCGAACAATGAGTGCCTTGGATAATGCAGAGAGAAATCAACTGATAGAACAGTTTAATAAAGATTTTGGCGTTACAGAAAAAAATGTAATGTCTTTAGAACAATTTGGTCCATCGGTAGGTAAGGATCTTCGAAACAACGCTATTAAATCCGTTATTATCGCTTCTATTGGTATGCTGATTTATATCATTTTCCGATTTGAATGGAAATTTGGTTTTGCAGCCATAACGGGTGTTGCCCATGATATTTTAACAGTTATCGCTTTTTACGGAATATTCCATGTAACCATAAACAGCCCGTTTATTGCAGGTATTCTGACGGTTGTAGGGTATTCCATAAATGATACTATCGTAATATTTGACAGAATCAGAGAAAATCTTGGAACCATGAAGAAAAATAAGACGGAAGACTTAATTGATATGAGTATCAATCAGACCCTATCCCGTTCTATTATGACTTCCGCTACAACGTTAGTCGTGATGATTCCGTTATTCGTTTTAACGTCAAGCACTATCCGAGAGTTTATGCTGCCGCTGTTTATAGGTGTTCTTGTGGGAACTATGTCATCTATCTTTATGTGCAGCCCAATTTATTATGAGCTGACTAAGCTTTCAGGCGGAAGTAAATATCACGGAAAAAAATCGAAAGCAAATTAATTTAAACTAAATATAGCAGTTAAAGGAAAATCAAATGTTAAGTATGGAACAATTTTTAAACGACCTTTTAGCTATTAACCCTCACTATGATGTGGAGTTAATTAGCAAAGCTTATAAAAAGGCAGAAGAAATGCATGAAGGGCAATTAAGAAAATCCGGCGAGCCCTATTTAATCCATCCTGTTGCTGTTGCAAGAATATTAGCTGAAATAGGTATGGATGAAAATACGATTGTGGCCGGCTTACTTCATGATGTCGTTGAAGATACTCCATACAGCAAAGATGAGTTAAAAGAAGAGTTTGGCGAAGAAGTACTGCTTCTGGTAGACGGTGTGACAAAGCTTAGTTCCATTGTCTTTGAAAGTAAAGAAGAAAGACAGGCCGAAAACCTCAGAAAGATGTTTTTGGCCATGTCTAAGGATATACGAGTTCTGATCATTAAACTGGCTGACAGACTTCATAATCTTAGAACGATCAACTATATGAATGAAAATAAGATTATTGATAAATGCAGAGAAACTCTTGAGATATATGCTCCGCTGGCCAGCAGGCTTGGAATCTATACTATGAAATTTGAGTTGGAAGACATTGCTCTAAAATGTCTGGATAAAGATGCTTACTATGAGTTAGTAAATGCTGTAAAAGCCAAAAAAGAAGAAAGAGAAGAAGTAATCAATCAGGTTATCGATGAGATAAGAAAAAGCTTAGATGATCTGAATATACATTATGATATAAACGGACGCTCGAAGCATTTTTACAGTATCTATAAAAAAATGAAATATCAGCATAAACAGATTGACGAAATATTCGATCTAACGGCTGTAAGAATCATTGTAGATACCATCAAGGACTGCTATGCAGTGCTTGGTGTGGTTCATACCATGTGGAAACCGATACCGGGCCGGTTTAAAGATTATATAGCTATGCCGAAACCCAATATGTATCAATCGCTTCATACTACAGTTATCGGAGATAAAGGAGAACCCTTTGAAATCCAGATAAGAACCTATGATATGCATAAGGTAGCTGAACTGGGTATTGCGGCACACTGGAAGTATAAAGAAGGAATCTCATCAAAAGAGGTTAACAGAGAAGAAGTAAAACTGGCGTGGCTCAGACAGACTCTTGAGTGGCAGAAAGAAATGAATGATCCCAAAGAGTTTATGGAAACACTTAAGGTTGATTTATTTGCAAGCCAAGTATTCGTATTTACCCCCGGAGGAGATGTTATTGAACTGCCTGCAGGATCCACACCGTTAGATTTTGCCTTTAAAATACACTCTGCCGTGGGCTATAAATGCGTAGGAGCCAAAGTCAACGGCAAAATGGTTCCTATTGATCACAGGCTGGAGAACGGAAACATAGTTGAGATCATTACTTCCTCCAATTCTAAAGGCCCGAGCACCGATTGGCTCAAAATTGCTAAAAGCAGTCATGCCAGAAATAAAATCCGAAGCTTTTTAAAGAAAGAAAATAAATCGGATAATATTGATAAGGGCAAAGAGCTTTTAGAAAAATATCTAAGAAAAAAGGGTTACGATCCAATTCAAGTAACAAAAAATTCTTATATTAACAAACTCATAAAAAATTTAAACCTCACTTCAAATGAGGATTTATATACCCAATTAAGTTACGGCGGTGCTTTTTTAGGAAGAATAGCCATCACTTTGATTAGCTATTTTCACGAAGAAAAGCAAGAAGAACTAAAGAAAAACGAAAACGACATAAGTAATATTATTGTCAATGAAAAGAAAAAGAAACAAA
>DKLE01000037.1 GCA_002455605.1 Firmicutes bacterium UBA6648 | reverse complement strand
TTCGATCCCGCTATTCTCCACTTATTTAGATGTATAATATGGCGGTGTAGCTCAGCTGGCTAGAGCGTCCGGTTCATACCCGGAAGGTCGGTGGTTCGAATCCACTCGCCGCTACCATTTAAAATGGGCGTTTAGCTCAGCTGGGAGAGCATCTGCCTTACAAGCAGAGGGTCATAGGTTCGAGCCCTATAACGCCCACCATTTTCTGATTTTTAATAATATGGCCTGGTAGTTCAGTTGGTTAGAATGCCAGCCTGTCACGCTGGAGGTCGTCGGTTCGAGCCCGATCCAGGTCGCCATTTTTATTAAAAATGTAACTTAATAAAAAAACAATATATGGTGGGTATCGTCAAGTGGTTAAGACACAGGGTTGTGGCTCCTGTATACGTGGGTTCGAATCCCACTATCCACCCCATATAAATTTTACTTGTTGTTGGGGTATCGCCAAGTGGTAAGGCAACGGATTCTGATTCCGTCATCCGCAGGTTCGAATCCTGCTACCCTAGCCAATTTAATCGCTGGTCTTAAGGCTGGCTTGTGGCGGCATAGCCAAGTGGTAAGGCAGAGGTCTGCAAAACCTTTATCCCCAGTTCAAATCTGGGTGCCGCCTCCAAAAGGACTCTAGATTCGTTTTTAGAACGGGTTTAGGGTTTTTTTATTTTTAAATATTATTAATAAAAACAGAAAAACTATAGATAACTGTCAGCAAATATGGATTTTTTTCTATCTTTAATGTGAAATTTGATGATCCTAAAACAGATGTCATTGTTTTGGCAACTTTTCTTGTGTTGTGCAGTGTGAATTGTTATAATTCTACTGTGACAAATTTAGACAAAATTTTTTAGAAAAGAGGATAATAAAATGATTCAAGTAGAAAAACTTTCCTATGGTTTTCCTGCAAAAGATTTATATAAAGAGGTTTCATTTACACTGAAAATGGGGCAGCATTGCGCTTTTATTGGAAGCAATGGTGCTGGAAAATCAACTCTTATTGATATGATTATTCATCCGGATAAGTATTTGTACGATGGAAAGATAATCAAAGATGAAAGTTGCCGTATTGGTTATGCCAGCCAGTTTGCTGTGAGAGATAAAGAGCAGGAATACACTGTTTTTGAATATCTAAGTGAGAGATTCCTGGAGAATCAGCAAGCGACAGTTACTGTGTGTGAAGAAATGGCAGTGGCTGGGGATATGGAGCCATTATTTGAGAAATATCAGGCTCTTTTAGATGCCTTTGAGGCCATGGACGGGGATAATTATGCAAATAATATCCGTAAACAGCTATATGTAGCCGGTATGCGTGAATTAGAAGAAACAAAGTTATCACAACTTAGTGGTGGAGAGTATAAAAACCTTCAGATTATGAGAGAAATGTTATTATCTCCAAATCTTCTTGTTTTGGACGAACCGGATGTATTTCTTGACTTTGGCAACTTAAATAGACTTTGTCAGTTAATTAATGGTTATAATGGCACATTAATAGTTATTACGCATAACAGATATTTATTGAACCATTGTTTTAACAAGATTTTACATTTAGAGAACGGTGATATTCAGGAATATGATGGTAATTATACAGAATATCGTTGTTCCCAGCTAAAGGAAAAATTAAACCTTAAACTGCAGAATACTTCCGAACAGGAAGAAATTGAGCGTACTGAGAAAATGGTTGATATTCTGCGCACAAGAGCTACGATACTTGTCAATCCTGTTATTGGAAGTGCTGTAAATGCAAAGCAAACACAACTTGACCGTTTACGTGCAAGACAAATTAAGGCACCTTTTATTGAGCTTCGTGAGCCAAAGATTGAACTGCCGGCAGTAGAAGTTGAAACAGCGCAACCTGTTTTAAGCATTACAGATTATAATGTTTCATTTGATGAAAGTTTATTGGAAAATATCAATTTTGAATTACTAGCTGGCGAAAAAGTAGCCATCGTTGGTGCAAATGGCACAGGAAAAACTACTTTAATGCGCGATATCTTAAAGAATAACCATCCTTCCATCCATATTGATGAGAATACAAGCTATGCATGTTTATCTCAGCTTCAAGGCGAGAATATAGATGAGACAAAAACGGTATACGAGGTTATGGAAAACTTAGGTTTTGAGACAAGGGAAAGTATCCGTGAGCATCTGGGGAAATATTGTTTGGAAGGGGATACCTTAAAGCAGAAGGTAGGTCAGTTATCCGGTGGAGAAAAGAATTTGCTCCAAATTGCGATGATTGCAACTACAAATGCAGAACTTCTTATTCTTGATGAACCGACTAGCCATTTGGATCTTTACGCACAAATGGCTCTGGAAAAAGCCATTTCCGAATATAAAGGGGCTGTACTCATGGTAAGCCATGATTTCTATCTTGTAGCGAATTGTGCGGATTACGTTTTACTTATAGAAGAGAACACGATTAGACGTATGCGTACACGTTCTTTCCGTAAAATGGTATATGATAAATATTTCGATCAGAAGTATTTAGAAATAGACAAGAAAAAACAAGAATTAGAAGCCAATATTACAGTAGCCTTTAAAAAGAATGAGCTGATAACGGTAGAAAAACTTTGCAACCAGTTAGAAGCACTTAGTGCCGAACAGTGAGTAGTATGGAGGAAAAAATGACGGAATTATTAGCTCCAGCAGGAAATATAGAAGCTTTAAAAGCTGCAATTTCTAATGGTTGTGATGCAATATACTTAGGGATGGAAAAGTTTGGTGCACGTGCATACTCCTCTAATTTTGATTTAGAATCATTAAAAGAGGCTATACCGTATGCGCACCTGAGGAATGTTAAAATCTATGTAACAATGAATACCATCGTTTTCCAAAACGAAGTGGAAGAGATGAAAGCGCAGATGCACCAATTAAATGAAATCGGTGTGGATGGAATTATCGTCCAGGATCTGGCTGCTTTCGATTACATGGTTAAAAACTTTCTTGATATGGAAGCACATTGCTCTACTCAAATGGGAATAGATGATTTAGACGGAGCTTTATTATTGAAAGAACTTGGTGCTAAAAGAGTTGTCCTAGCCCGTGAGGTTGAGATTGAAAAAGTAAAAGAGATCAAAAGAAGTGCTAAAATACCTGTAGAAATTTTTGTTCACGGTGCTTTATGTGTATCTTATTCTGGAAACTGCCTAATGTCTGGATTAATCGGCTATCGAAGCGGAAATCGGGGAAGATGTGTCGGTTCATGTCGTAAGGAATATGAACTAATCAATAAGACAACAGATACATCTTTGGGGAAAAACTATATTCTATCTACTAAGGACTTAAACACAATCGATTATATCAATGATTTAAAAGAAATTGATTCTTTAAAAATAGAAGGTCGAATGAAAGAGCCTGCGTATGTTGCTAATGTTGTATCAAAATATCGCATGGCTTTAGATCATAAAATAACCGAAAAAGATAAAGAAAATCTGAACAAAACATTTAATAGAACCTTTACGAAAGGATATTTGTTTCACGAAGATAAGAAAGATATTACGAACATTTTAAGACCGAATAACTTTGGTTATGAAATTGGCCGAATCAGCAAGCTTGCTAACGACATGGTTGAAATAACACTTACAAAGACCTTACATCAAAACGATATCATCAGAATAAGTCATAACAATGAAGATGTTAATTTAACTGTTGTAAAGCTGTACGATAAAGATGGCAATTTAATCAACAAAGCAGATGATGTTTGCTATATCAAAATTAAAGAAAAGCTGTCTAAGGGTGATGTAGTATATATAACGAAGGATTATTTGTATTACAAAGAGTTAGAATCATCACCGGAAAAAGAATTTAAGCGTTTTAACCTAGATATTAGCGTGTATGCCTATCCGGATTCAAAGCTTATCATAGATGGGTCGGGCTTAGGCTTTAATTATTTATATGAAAGCGAGGAAATACTAGGGGGCGCAATTAATAATCCAACAACAAAAGAGCAGATAATAAAGCAATTTTCGAGATTAAATGATACGATATTCGAACTTAATCATGTAGATTTTGAGGAATGTAATGCATTTATTCCAGCTAAACTGTTAAATGCAGCAAGAAGAGAACTTGTACAGGGCTTATATGACTTAAAGCTTAACAGCCAAAAGAAAAGAACTAAGGCTTTGAAAGCAAAAGAAAAAATAAGCTTTGCCCCTGAAAAACCATACCTTACGGCCTCTGTAACGACAAAGGAACAGGTTGACGCTTGCGTGAGCTGTGGAATTAAGGAAATCTATTTTGAAAACGTTGTTAGAAGAAACCAGAACGATTATAAGGAAAAAGAAGGGCAGCTGCTAATCGGAGGATATGGCGGAATTTATCACTACAGAAAAACGAATCCTTTTGTTACGGACTATTCTCTAAATGTTGTTAATTCTGCTAGTTGCTATGAATTATATCGATTAGGTGCGAAACGAGTAACTTTATCTTATGAATTGAATAAGAGACAAATTGAAGATTTAATGAATGCCTATTATGAAGAAAATGACGGCTATCCTGCGCTAGAAATGATTGTATATGGTAAGGCTCCTTTGATGTTTACAAAATATTGTCCACTGAAAAAAATGAATCAATGCGGTATTTGCAAAAGGTCCAGCTATGAGTTAAAAGATGAGTACGGAACCTTCCCTATCATTTGTCATGAGGATTGCACAACGACGATCCTTAATGGGAAGACGCTTAATCTTATTGATGAGTTACCAAGCATAAAAGGAATCGAGGCATTCCGATTAAACTTTACAGTTGAATCAAAAGAGCAGGTTGTGAAAACCATTCATAAGGCCTTGAGCAAATTAAATGGCAGAGTGGATAAAGCTGTCTTTAATCAGGAAACAGACACAAGAGGCCATTTTAATAAAGAGATTTTGTAGGGAAATTCCAGTTCAAATTTGGGTGCCGCCTCCAAAAATGTGAAATTTGAAGTTTCATGCAGAGTGTGTTATAATATACTATTATGTTAAAAAATAAATTAACTAATAATCATTATAAAATAAAAGAAAAGAGATGAAGAAAAAGATGGACATAAGAGACTTATTACCAGAAGACTCAGAAGGAAGACTACGAATCATACAAGAAACTGTTCCGGGAAAACAGATTTCTTTAGCCCATATCATAGGCGGACCGAGGCCGATTGTTTATAAAAAACTAGGGCTGAGTCCCGATATTGATTTTGATAATTCAGCAATTGGCATTTTAAATGTAACTCCGCCTGAATCAGCAGTAATTGCCAGCGATGTAGCTATTAAAGCGGGAGATGTGTATCTTGGATTTGTGGATCGTTTCAGCGGTACTTTGATTATAACAGGAAGATTATCCGAAGTAGACACCGCCATAAATGAAATTGTTTCTTATTTTAAAAATGAGCTGGAATTTGCCGTATGCAGGATAACAAGAAGGTAGTTTTATGAGAAAAATTATGCTTCTTGGACGGAGTGAGGCAGGCAAAACCACATTAACACAAGCTTTAAAAGGCGAGACCATCACTTATCATAAAACTCAATATGTCAATTATTACGATGTTATTATTGATACACCGGGAGAATATGCTGAAAGTAAAACTTTGGGCGGTGCATTGGCGATTTATTCCTTTGAAGCCGATGTAATCGGTATGCTTCTTAGTGCCATTGAGCCGTACTCCCTATATCCTCCTGCTGTCTGTGCTATTGCAACCAGAGAGGTAATCGGAATCGTTACTAAAATCGATCATAAGGAAGCCGATATAGAGCAGGCTAAGGAATGGCTGAGATTAGCCGGATGTGAAAAAATTTTCTGTGTAAGTGCCTATACAGGAGAAGGAATCTCTGATATTTTAGAGTATTTGAAGGAAGACGGAGATATTCTCCCATGGGAAGAGGCAAAGGCCAATGATGATGCCTTATGATAGAAAGTTTGTGGCTTTATAGATAAAATAACGAGTATTTTCTGGGGATTTTGTGAATAAAAACAAATTTCAAATAATTCCATCCCTTTTTCATAAAAACCATTGAAGAGTGTCCGAAAAGTGTATAAAATACATATGCACTAGTAAACTTTGGAATTTTTTTGAGGAGGGAAAAAATGGAAGTAAATAATGAAATGGAGCAGGGAACTCCGGCGAAACAAAAGAAAAAACGCCAATTCCCATCAGCCTTTACGGTATTATTTATTATACTAATTATTGCGGCTATCGGAACTAATTTTATGCCTACCGGTTCCTATTCGAAACTGCTGTATAATGAGAGCACAAATATGTTTGATATCACGGCTCCTGACGGAAGTGTGGTATCTATGGATGCTAATCAGCAGTCTTTGGATGAGCTGGATATCAAAGCAAAGTTGGATTTATTTCTGGACGGAAGTATCTATAAGCCAATTGGTGTTCCTGGAAGCTATGAAGCGATTGAGCCAAATCCCCAGGGCTTTACGGATTGCGTGCTGGCACTGGTAAATGGCGTATATGATACCATTGACATCAGTTTGTTTATCTTTGTACTGGGCGGTATGCTTGCTTATTTAAATAAGTCCGGAGCATTTGCAGCCGGTATGGGGGCTTTATCAAGGGTAACAAAAGGAAAAGAATATATCCTAACTATACTTATTACAATATTGATTTCCCTTGGCGGAACTACTTTCGGTATGTGTGAAGAAACGGTGGCACTTTATGCAGTTGTTATTCCGATTTTTGTTATAGCCGGTTATGATGCTTTAGTTGGTATTGCAGCAGTATACTTAGGTTCCTGCATCGGTACCATGTGTTCAACGGTTAATCCATTTTCAACGGTAATCGCATCAAATGCTGCGGGTATCAATTTCATGGAAGGCTTTGGCATCCGAATATCAGCACTGGTTGTGGGAACTATTATCTGTATTTTGTATGTTATCAGATATGGAAATATGGTGCGAAAGAATCCTGAAAAATCACTGATTTTGGAAAGCAAGGCTTATATCGATGAAAAGTACTGCAGTGAAGCAGAGGTTCCTGCATTAACTGGCAGATTCAAGCTTGTATTAACTCAGTTCTTTTTAACTTTTGTAATCATGGTTTACGGTGTAGTGAAACTTGGTTGGTGGTTTGGTGAAATGACCGGTTTATTCCTGGTTTCAGCTATTATTATGGGTATTCTTTTACGCATGAGTGAAAGAGAAATGGTCAATGAATTTTTAGCTGGTGCAGGAGACATGATAGGCGTTGCCTTGATCTGTGGTGTTGCGCGATCAATCAATGTAGTTTTAGAAAACGGTTTGGTATCCGATGCGCTACTGAACACCATGTCAGGATGGGTAAATGGAATGAGTCCTTATGCATTTGCAATTATGATGTACTTTATTTACATTATTTTAGGATTTTTTATCAACTCATCTTCCGGGCTGGCTGTTCTTTCTATTCCAATCATGGCGCCTCTGGCCGATGCGGTTGGACTTCCAAGAGAAGTGGTAATTACAGCATACATGTTTGGACAGGGTACCATGGGCTTCATCACTCCGACGGGATTAGTGCTTGTAGTGTTGGAGATGGTTCATGTAAACTACGACAAATACTTAAAGTTTATTATGCCGCTAATGGGTATTTTAGTAGCATTTTCAATCGCATTCCTATGCATTGAAGTGGCTACAATATAAATTGGTATAAGGGACTTTGATTCATTTAAAATAATATAAAATTTATAAGATAAAAAGGCTTTTCCGATATAATTATTGGGAAAGCCTTTTTTATCTGTCGCAATATGGAAAAAAATCGGGCATATCTATAGTTGAATGGCGGCAATGGGGTACCGCATAATAAGAGCAGAGCCAGCAAGGCATAATACGGCTAGGGGGTGCCACATGAATAAGAAAAAATTGGAGGAAAAATATCCGGCTTTATGTATAGCCATAATCGCTATTATATGCATAATCCTTACTGGTGCAGGAAGTGGACAGGGGGCTTTGGAGAAAGGAACGGAATATTTATCAAATAAAGTAAATATAGCAGAAAGGGCAAAAGATAGCAGAAATGAGATAGACATACACCGGCTAATAGCAGGGCAAAGTATTCTGCGGATTAATTATGATTTGAATGGAAGAGATAGGGCCGATTGGAGTACTCTGGACGGATATACGGGAGAAAAGCAGCTGCTGGGAGCAAAGCTGGATGAGACGGTAATTTTAGATACAGGAGATGTCAATAATCTGGAATGGTTCCCTGTTTTAGAATTTGATGCCTATGATTGGTTTGATGAAGAAAAGGGAATGGGAACAATCAGCTTGGTGTTGACAAGAGACAGTGAATTAGTTTTCACACAAATGATAGATACAACATTATATGAACAGCTGCCTGAGTATTCTGCAGAAGGCTTGCAAAGCACAGACTCAAGAAGTGTTCAGCAGGCTCAGCTGAATGCAGATTATGAATTGCAGAAGTCTATTAAAGGGTTAAAAAAGACTATAAAATTAGAGGAACCGGTAAACATACTTAGAAATATAGAGGTTATTATACCGGAAAGTATGTAAAAAGACTGTTATGGATAAATGCTGCCGCAGAATTAAACTCTGCGGTTTTTTTATTTACACAAATATGGTACAATATAATATTAAGATATAAGCAAATATATAGAAGGAGAACAATATGGCGTTTACACATCTTCATGTACATACAGAATATAGTCTGCTGGACGGAGCCGCCCGTATAAAAGATCTGATCGCAAGAGCGAAGGAACTTGGAATGGATTCCATAGCCATAACGGATCACGGTGTCATGTTCGGTGTTATTGATTTCTATAGAGAGGCTTTAAAGAACGGCATTAAACCGATTATAGGATGTGAAGTATATACTGCGGCCAGAACCATGCTGGACAAGGACGCGGAAAAGGATAAATATCAGGGACATTTAGTCCTGCTTGCTAAAAATCAAGAAGGATATCAAAATTTAATAAAAATTGTTTCAGAGGGTTTTACAAAGGGCTACTACTATAAGCCAAGAATAGATAAAAGTGTGCTTAGGCAGCACAGCCAGGGGATTATAGCACTATCCGGGTGTTTGGCAGGAAATATTCAAAGAAAATTGAGTAACAGAGATTATAACGGAGCAAAAGAAGAAGCACTGGAGCTCTTAGATATATTCGGCGAGGGGAATTTTTATTTAGAGCTGCAGGATCAGGGGCTGGAAGAAGAATACGCCATTCTGAATGATATGAAGAAGCTGAGAGAAGAAACAGGAATTCCTTTTGTGGCTACCAATGACGTGCATTATGTGAGACAGGAGGATGCAGCCGCTCATGACATCTTATTATGCATACAGACAGCTACGAATATTGATGATGAAAAGCGTATGCGTTTTCCTAACGATCAATTTTATTTGAAATCTGAACAGGAAATGAAGGTTCTTTTTGCAGCTATACCGGAAGCCCTAGAAAACACACAAAAAATAGTAGAACAGTGCGATGTGAATTTTACTTTTGGAGAACTTCACTTGCCGGAATTCAAAGCCCCGGAAGGAAAAAATAACACCCAGTATCTCAGAGAATTGTGTGAATCGGGCTTAAAGGATCGGTACGGAGAAGGCACACCTGAAATATGGGAGAGATTTCAATATGAAATATCAGTAAT
>DKLE01000249.1 GCA_002455605.1 Firmicutes bacterium UBA6648 | reverse complement strand
ATGTTTCACGTGAAACATTTATCTGTAAAAAGGAGAAGTATATGAGATATATAATAATAACATATATAATGTGGAATATTATAACTTTTATAATCATGGGAATCGATAAACATAAGGCACAAAAAAATAAATGGCGGATAAGTGAAAGCACGCTTTTGATAACAGCTTTTTTAATGGGAGGGATAGGGAGTTTTACAGGATCCCAATTTTTCAGGCATAAAACACAAAAAACAAAATTTAGAGTACTTTTACCTTTAGCAATACTATTTAATTTGTTTTTTATTTATATAATTATAAATAAATCAGTGTTAAATTTTATTTTAAACTAAAATAAAAAAGAAATAGCACCGCTTGCAATTATAATATAAAAGCAAACGGTGCTATCTCTGTTCAGCTAGCATTTCTGGTGGAATCACCCCTTTCTTCTGATACCAACTACTAAAATAGTTATAAGCTCCCACAATTGGATATCTATATTAGTTTAGTACCTTTCTTTTTATATTTTCATTATAGCATAGCTATGTCGAATTGCAAGTATTTTCTGAAAATTATTTTGTCAATTTTATTGGTATTTTTTACAATAAAGGTTCTTTGTGTACTGTTTAATGTTAATAGACGTTGTGTGATGGAATAAAGAATTAAAGCAATGTTAAGAAAGAATTAATAACTTTTAGGAAATTTTTAGGGTATAATCAAAGGGTATATAGAAGGGGGAATTTCATATGACAAAAGAAAATACCAGAAAATTTAAAAAGAAATGGATTATAATTCCTATAGTGATATTTGCAGTCGTTGCCATTGGATGTGCGCTGACTCAAAACCTAGGAAACAAAGGGCCCACAGGATATCCGGTTACGGCTGGTAAGGCTGAAAATATGACATTACAGGAAGTTGTTTCAATAAAAGGAAACATAGAAGGGTCAGAAAAAGCTGAAATCCAATCTACGCAAACGGCTGAGGTAAAAGCAATTTATGTAGAAGAAGGTGACAAAGTAAAAAAAGGACAGTTATTAGCTGTTCTGGACAGCGGTGATTTAAATGAGCAATATGCCAAAGCAAAAATAACAGCAGCAGAATCCAAAAGAAAATATGAAGATGCAAAGCTGTTGTATGAACAGGGAGCACTACCGCAAAATGACTATTTAGAGGCAAAAGCGGCCTATGAATCCGATGTGCTTTCTTTAGGCACTTATGATTTTGAGAAAATAAATATTAAAAGTCCTATCAGCGGAACAGTAACAAGAGTTAATGTGACCGTAGGAAGTAATGCCAATGATACTTCAGATAATAAATCTATGTTTGTAATAGAGGATTTACAAAATTTACAATTAAAAGTAAAAGTAAGTGAGTATGATATCAGTAGAATAAAAGAAGGGCAAAAGGTGACTATTACTTCTGAAGTTCTTGGAGAAGAAACTGCATCAGGGACCGTTGCCAAAATCGCACCTTCCGGAGAAAATAAAGACGGTTCCAGTGAAATGGTTATACCGGTGGAGATAAATATTGATAATGCCAATGGCAAATTAATTGCCGGCGTAAGTGCTAAAGCTGAAATATTGATACAGAAAAAAGAAAATGCATTGTCCGTTCCGGTAGATGCAGTTTTTGAGGATGTCAATGAAGGAGTTAATTACGTATTTGTTATAAAAAATAATAAATTAAAAAAGGTTAAGGTTGATACCGGCATTGAGGGAGATTTCAATATAGAAGTTATATCCGACAAGATAAAAACCGGCGATCAGGTTGTATTGTCACCTACTTATGATTTAACAGATGGAATGGAAGTTATAGTTTCCGATCCGGATGCCATATAAAGAAAGTAGGGATTGGAATGAGTAATGAAGTAATTAGTATATGTGATTTAGTTAAAACATATAAGAATGGAAGCATAGAAGTTCAAGCTTTAAAAGGAATTAATCTGAATATTTCTCGAGGTGAGTTTGTTGCAATCATGGGAACCTCCGGATCCGGAAAATCAACCTTGATGAATATATTGGGCTGTCTGGATCGGCCCACGACCGGAGAATATCTCTTAGAGGGAATTTCCATAAGCGATAAAAATGACAAAGAATTATCCTACATAAGAAATAAAAAAATCGGATTTGTTTTTCAGTCCTTCAATCTTATAGCAAGAACAAGCGCGCTGAAAAATGTTGAGCTTCCCATGGTATACGGAAAAATAGGAGCAGGAGCAAGAAAAAAAAGAGCTTTTGAACTTCTGGAAAGTGTGGGTCTCGGAACAAGAACAGAGCATATGCCCAATGAATTATCCGGAGGACAGAGACAGCGTGTGGCAATTGCCAGGGCGTTAGCCAATGAGCCTCCTATTATTTTGGCAGATGAACCTACAGGAAACTTAGATTCCCGTTCATCAGTGGAAATAATGGAGCTGTTTACTAAACTGAACAGAGAGCATGGCAATACGGTTATTATTGTAACTCATGAGCCGGACATTGCCGAATTTACAGACAGAGTAGTTACTTTTAAGGATGGACAGATCATAAGTGATAAGCTGACTGAAAATGGAGAAAAGCAAATAAAACAAAAAAACTCAACAGATGCTCCCTCCCAAAAAGAGGAGGTGGGATCATGCTGTTAATTGAAAATATAAAATTAGCCTTATCTGCTATCCGAGTAAATAAAATGAGATCCTTTCTGACAATGCTGGGAATCATTATCGGCATCAGTTCTGTAATTGCCATAACCTCTATAGGAGACAGTGCAAAGGGTGCCGTAAGCAAAGAATTTGAAGGCTACACTGCGAATATGTATATTATGATCAACTGGGGAATGGTTGATGAATATATAAGGGAGGACGACTTATTTTATGAAGAAGATATTCAGGCATTAAAAGCCAGATTCCCAGAACAAGTAAGATATGCAGCCCCATACGGAAACGCAAGCAGCGAAACTAAGGTTGGCCGGTTAAAGGGCAAGCTGCAGATGTCCGGAGTTGGAGCAGATTATTTCAGATATGATACAAAGGATAAGATTTTATACGGCCGAGGGATTAATAAAAGTGATGTGTCAGGAGATAAAGATGTTGCCGTCATAGATGTCAAGGCGGCCAGATACTTTTTTAATAAAGAGGATGTAGTTGGAAAAACTCTTCCGGTGACGATTCTGGGTGAAAGCTTGGATTTAACCATTGTGGGTGTTTATAAACAAGAAGACTCGGTCTTTTCCAATTTAAATACCTCTACAGACTATTATTGTTTTGTACCTTATTCAATTACAATGCAGCCAGGGGAAGGAAGCTCTTATGTTGATATTTACGCCAATGAAAATATGGATCAAACAAAGCAAGCAGAAGATTTTGTAAAATATCTAAATAAAATAAAAGGCAAGCAGGAAGGCTTTTATCGATATGAAACGGCAGAATCACAGCTGGGGATGATAAATAATGTTTTGGGTATTTTATCCATAGCCATTGGAGCCATAGCGGCAATATCGCTTTTGGTAGGAGGTATCGGTATTATGAATATTATGCTTGTTTCTGTAACCGAACGAACAAGAGAAATCGGCATAAGGAAATCTCTTGGTGCACAAACAAAAGATATATTGACACAATTTTTGATAGAGGCCATGATCCTTTCTGTTATTGGAGGGATAATCGGAACGGCTCTGGGAATCGGAATTGCTGCATTAGGCATGACAATCGCCGGAGTGGGAGTGGTGGTAAATCCTATGGTAATAGTAGTAGCTGTAGCCTTCTCCGCTTTCGTAGGAGTTTTCTTTGGAATATTTCCAGCCAAAAAAGCAGCGAAGCTTGATCCCATTGAAGCGTTGCGATATGAATAAAAACAGACGGGCTATTTTACGATATAAGCCCATGGGAATATAGAGTTAATATAAAACTATTAAACAAGGCTTAAATTGCTGAAAACGCAAATTAAAGCCTTGTTTTTGTATGTATAAAATTATTTAAAAATATCATCTGAAGTTTTAAGTTTTAGTTTTATTTTGGAATTTTTAAGGTAAATTTTCTAAACTAAAAAAATATTTTTATTTTTTTAGTTTGATAAGTCAGCTAAAAAAGTATGGGAAATAGGACATAGTATTTCCCGTATTAGAGAATAAAATATTTAGCAGGAAAAATTTTACTTTTTCACGTGAAGAAAAAATTTTAAACTTAAGTTTTTCATAAATAAATGAGCTATACAGTAAAAAGTAAACGATTAATAAAAAAATCAAAAAAATAGTTCCAAGTTTATACTGTTTGAAGGTTAAAACTAGAGTTAAACTCAGAGACTAAGATAAAGATTTTATAATAGAGCTTAGAAAATACCCATTTATTATAAATTTGCAATTTGATTTTTGTACTATTTAATTAATACAGAATAACACGCAAAAAATGCTGTTTTTTTGGTCGTAAATAGCCAAAAATGATTGATTTTTACTAAAATTTGATTAAAATTTATGGAAATTTTAAATTTACAATACACATCAAAAATTGTATAATTGTATTATATTAATAATACAAAATAAGGTATAAAAAACAAAAGAAATTAAAAAAACTGATTGTAAAATTAAAAAAACTAAAAGGGGTAAGGCAAAAAATCCTTAAACATGTTTACATATTCTGTAAGTATAGCTGAAAACGGCTGAATTTAAGCCGTTTTCAGTTTTCAGAATTATAAACAGATTCACGTTAAGAAAAAAATAACGAGAGAACCTGTCGACAAAATAATCTATTATACGTGAGACGAATTCTGCAAAAAACGCATTTTTATGAAAATAAATGTTGAAATTTAAGGATTACTGGAAAAAATACAAATAAAAATTGTAACAATAGATTAATACAATAATATAATATGATGTAAAAAAATGGAATAAAAGTCGAGAAAATTGACCTAATTGTATTAGAATAATAATACAGTTTATCAAAAAAAATAATAAAAAGTCGGAAAAAATCAATTTGATAAGAAAGCGAGAGAGTTGAAATAAAATTTTTTTAATAAAACTGGCTTAAATCGCTTATTTAAAAAAGCCTTGCCAGACTGAACTCCAAAAAAATCAAGAATTTTATCTTTTTTAAGAATGCCGTTCTAACGGCCTATTTTTATATTGAACTATCCAGTACTTATAAAATTAGTTTTAATAAGTATTGAAATAAGTGGGTTTAATAAATTAAAAATAAAAAAAGATGTATTACTTATATAATACAAAGATACATAAATTTTATTAAAATATAACAAAAATAGCAAAGAAATTAAGTATTACTGTATTAAATAAGTAATACAATAACCAGATCCTGTTACAAAAAATTACAAATTACAAAAATATGGGGATTGACAAACAAAAAATGCTGTATTATTGTATTATAGACGTGGTACAGCATAAAATAAGGTGATTTTACCTTAGAATATATAAAGCGATGGTTAGGAGGGGAGCTGTAATTGGAAACAATGATACCTGCTTACATAAGAATAATGCAGACCATAAGACAAGAAATTTTTTCGGGAGAATTAGAACCGAATCAGAAGATGAATTCCATTAAGGATTTATCTAAAAAATATAAAGTAAATCCAAATACCGTGCAACGGGCTTTGGCTAATCTGGAAGAAGAAGGATTGCTGCGTTCAAATAGAACAGCAGGAAAATATGTGACCGATAATAAATTGCTTATAAAGAGTATCCGGTGTAAGGAAGCAAGGAAGGTAACAGAGGAGTTTATCTCAAGCTTAGAGAATTTAGGAATTCATCCCGATGAATTAGTAAAGCTGTTCTCAGAGCCTGAAATGACAAAAGCAATGGAAAATGCATAGAGAGCGAGGTGAAGCTTTGACAAATACGGCAGCAACACAGTTTAATGAAAGTATGCCAATTTACTTGCAGTTAATGGAAAAAATTAAACACGACATCATTTCCGGTGTTTTATTGCCGGGAGCAAAAATTGATTCAGTGCGGGATCTTGCTTCAAGCTTTGGGGTTAATCCAAACACTATGCAGAAAGCACTATCGGAACTGGAACGAGAAGAATTACTCCATGCAGAAAGAACTGCAGGTAGATTTGTAACAACAAATAAGCTATTAATAGAAAGTATTCGATATAAGGAAGCCAGAAGTATAACAGAAGGCTTTATAAAACAAATGAGAAGCTTGGGGTATTCAGAGGAAGAAATAATAGAATTTTTGCCTTATACATTTAAGGTAGAAGAATAAAGCCAAGAGTGAAAAAACACTGTTGGCTTTTTTGAAATATAAAAGTTTGGAAAAGGTACAATGGAATATATAAACAATTTGTTTAAAGAAGTTTTAAAGGAAGCAAATAATTTAAATTTGCCGGTTTCAAAAAAAATCAAAAATGATATTATCATTAATAAAAGAGCGAAAAGCCGTTTTGGGTGCTGCAAGAAGATAAGGAAGGGGCTGAGTGAGTCTTATGAGCTTGAACTCTCGGACAGACTCCTTAGGTGTGAAGAAAAATTTATAAAGCAGACTTTAGCTCATGAAATTTTACATACGTGCCCCGGATGCGGCAACCATGGAGAACTATGGAAAGCATATGCTGATCAGATGAATAAGACATATGGCTATCATATAAAAAGAACGGACACAGCACAGCAGCTGGGTATTGAGGAAGATACCGCCAATAAAAACCGATTATTAAAGGAAAATTATATATTGATTTGTAAAGGCTGCGGAGCAACTATATTTCGAAGGCGAATGTCCAGCGTGGTTAAAAATCCGTCAAAATATAGATGTAAGTGCGGCGGTAAATTGGAAAGGGTAAAATAAATGAAAAATATTTACTATTATGATACAATCCTGGGCAAAATCGGTATAGCAGAAGAAAATGATCAGATTACTAATTTGATCTTTGATAATGAACAGATAGAAGAAGATACTGATTTAAAGGAAACCAATATTATAAAAAAGGCAATCAGCCAATTGAACGAGTACCTGGGAGGAAGTAGAAAACGTTTTGAATTGCCATTAAATCCAGCCGGTACAGAATTTCAGAGAAAAGACTGGCTTGCATTACAGCAGATTCCTTTTGGTAAAACGGTAAGCTATAAAGACATTGCCGAGCAGATAGGCTGTCCCAAAGGTGCAAGAGCAGTAGGCCTGGCAAACAATAGGAATCCTATTCCTATCTTTATACCGTGCCACAGAGTTATAGGGGCTGATGGGAAGCTTGTGGGATATGGCGGAGGCATTGATAAAAAAGTAAAACTGTTGGAGCTTGAAGGTATCTTATTAAACAAATAAAGATAAAGGATTTACGTATGGAAAAAAGTAAAGTTGTGCTGCTTGTTTGTAAAGATTATAGAGAAGAAAATGTGGATAAAGCTATTCAACAGGGCATAGAAAAACTGGGAGGAATTGAAGTTTTTTTTTCCAGAGAAGAAAAAATATTGCTAAAACCTAATTTATTAGCGAAAGCATTGCCGGAAAAAGCAGTAACTACACATCCGGCTATTTTTAAAGCAGTAGGAAAATATTTGAAATCACATGGCTATACAAACCTGTATTATGGAGATTCTCCAGGCAACCCAATAGGAGCAGCAAAAGTAGCAGCAGGCTGTGGTATAAAAGAACCTGCTGAGCAGCTGGGCATAATACCGGCTGATTTTGGCAGGGGAAAAGAAGTCGAATTTCAACAGGGAATAACGGAAACACATTTCATTATCAGCAATGGTATTTTAGAATGTGACGGAATTATTAATCTCTGCAAAATGAAGACCCACCAGTTGGAGAGAATAACAGGTGCGGCTAAAAATATGTTTGGAGCAGTATACGGAATTAATAAGGGAGCATTTCATGCTAAATATACAGATGCAGACAGCTTCGCAAAAATGATTGCGGATTTAAATAATTTTATTAGCCCAAGACTCCACATAATGGATGGAATTTTAGCTATGGAAGGCAATGGCCCCCAATCGGGAACGCCCATTGAAATGGGTGTTATTTTAATGTCACGAGATCCCATTGCTCTGGACACAGTTTTTTGCCACTTGATCTATTTGAAGCCGGAGAGGGTTCCTACTAATCGGTATGGATATGAATATGGTGTGGGCAAAATGAAGGAAGAAGAAATTGAGATTATTACGGAGCAGGGAAGCCTAACTGTAAAAGAGGCGGCGGAAAAGTATGGCAGTAAAGAATATGATGTATACAGAGGCGGTGAGAAGGAGACCCAGATAAGACTTTTAAAACCCATACAGCCTCTACTGAGGAAAAAACCATTTATAATTAAAGAGAAGTGTATAAAATGCGGTATCTGTGAAGAAAGCTGTCCTTTAGAGGTTAAAGCTATCACACTGAAGTCATTTCCTGTTTATGATTATAAACGCTGTATACGGTGCTATTGCTGTCAGGAGATGTGCCCTCGTCAGGCTATAGATGTTAAAGTGCCATTTGCGGCAAGACTGATGGACAGAAACTGGAAAATTTAATGCCATAGTTACGATAAATTTCAAATAGGAAGAGAGGTGCTTGAATGGAACGTTCAGAAGTAAAAGCTCTGTTGGTACAGAAAGCGGAAGAAAATTATAAAAAATTTAATGATAAACTTATCCCTGGAGTAAAAAATACCCTGGGGGTCAGAATGGCAGGGCTGAAAGAAATCGCTAAACTATTGTCCGGAGATAATTATGAGGAATATTTTAAAGAGCTTGATACGGCAGCAGATTTTTATTATGAAGAAATTATGATACAGGCACTTACTATAGGAATGATTAAAGTTTCTACAGAAGAAAGATTAAAATATATTGCAGCATTTGTTCCTAAAATTGATAATTGGGCGGTTTGCGATTCTTTTTGTGCAGGATTGAAATTTACCAAGAAAAATAAGGAAGCGGTCTGGGATTTTATTCAGCCTTACTTAAAAGATAAAAGAGAATATTATGTCAGGTTCGGTGTTGTAATGCTGATGGACTATTTTATTGATGAGGAGCATATTCAGACTGACTTGGAATTGCTGGAAAATATAAAGCATGAGGGCTATTATGTGAAAATGGCAGTGGCATGGGCTGTGTCTGTCTGTTTTGTTAAGTTTCCTCACATGACCAAACGATTTTTTGAGAAAAAAACAAATAGCTTGGATGATTTTACTTACAACAAAGCAATTCAGAAAATAAGAGAATCCTATAGAGCATCCAAAGAGGATAAAGAATATCTAAATCAATTAAAAAGAAAAAAAGCTGTTCCCAATTAAGAACAGCTTTTTTATATTATATATAATTTTTTAATGCAGTAAACAGCCTGCTTGTGTCGATAGGCTTTAGGATATGATCGTTGACACCGGCCTGCAAGGCGAGCATGGTATTTTGCTCCAAAACATTTACTGTCATGGCGATGATCGGAATAGCAGCTCCGTTTTCATGGAAACTGTTTCGAATGGCCTTTGTGGCATCAAGTCCGGACATCAAAGGAAGCTCAAGGCTCATCAGAATTAAATTGTAATAATCCGGCGGGGAATTTTCAAAGGCTTTCACCGCTTCCATCCCGTTAATTGCTAAATCTACCTTTATTCCGCGGTTTTCCAGAAGTGCTTTTATTGTTTCAAAGCTTTGCTGGTCTTCTTCTGCGACCAATATACGGCTTTCCGGAAAACGAATATAAGCGGAATCAGCCAATAGCTCAAGGGTATCCGGCATATTATTTGCATCCAGTTCAAAAGACAGCTCCACTTCGAATTTTACGCCGGAATTATTTGGTGTGTTAGAAGCAGTAATGGTTCCTCCGAGAAGTTCCACGGTATTTTTACAAATGGATAATCCAAGGCCCAGCCCTCTTGAAAAGCTTATAGGTGCCGCAATGCTGCCCATTTCAAAAGGAAGGAACAGCCTATCAATTTGGTTTTCGTCAAGAGAAGGTCCGTCATTCTCTATGATTAGGCTGAAAAATGCACGGTTATAAACAACTTTATTTAAAAGTAGTTCTATGGTGACATGTCCTTTAACCGGCACATATTTAAAGGAATTAGAAACTAAATTTTTTATTATTTGCTTTAATCTAAAAGCATCACCAATCACATTATTTAAACCGTGATTATGGATAAGTACTTTAAAAGCAATATCTTTGGATACAGCTTGTTCTTCGTAGGTTGGCCTTAATGCTTCCAGCACGTCTCTAATATTGAAAGGTCGGTTATCTATATTGAATTTGCCTGCTTCGATTTCAGACATTTCTAAAACATTGTCGATAAGCTGAAACAGGTATCTGGAGGATATATCCATCTTTATCAGACAGTCCATGACCTTTTCTCTGTCATCTATGCTGTTTCTGGCCATATCAATCATGCTTACAATTAAATTAATGGGAGTTCGCAGATCTTGAGACATTCTTGACAAAAAATCTGTTTTGGCCTTTGCAGCAATTTCGGTAGCTTTAAAAGCATCTTTAAGATTTTCCTCGATGAGTTTTTTATCATTTATATCTTTAAAGAGCAGCAATAAAATCAAATCATCATTTTCACAATTATCAACAATGAAATAGGTTCCTTCAAACCAATTATAAATGGAAGGGGACACCTCTAATTTTAACTCAAAGCTATAAACCCCTTTATTATTTTGTAGGTGTGCGATAAGTGAATCAAAATCACAAAAAAGAGGATAAGTATTGGAATCATCCAGATTGCAGGAGCAAAAATATTTTGAAGCCGAGCTTTTAAATCCTTTTTTATCTTCAGCAACTGGTATGGTGGACAATTTTGAAGCCAGAACTGAATAGGTATCCTTTGTATAATTCACAGAGATTACCAAGGAATACATATTGCTCATTGCAAGATGTAACTGATGTATTTTCGTGTTATCCAAAGCACATTGATTCATTGCAATTCCCTTTCCCTTTCTTTCTTTTTCACTCTAAATTAGTATTATTATACACCTAGATAGTTACGGGAGTAAAGAAGGAAAAAAGGATAAAATGTCATATTTGATCGAGAAGCAGAAATGAGAAATGGAACATATTGGGAGATAAAAACATATACTACATATAGGTAGCAATTTGCTCTTTAATTTTTACAAGGATATGGAGAGAAAATATGATTTATTTAGATAATGGTGCAACATCTTTTCCTAAGCCAAAAGTAATGCTGGAATGCATGTATAAATGCATGGCAGAGTATTGCGGTAATCCCGGAAGATCCGGACATTATATGTCTATGAAAACCGGGGAAGAAGTATATAAAACAAGAAAAAATTTAGCAAAGCTTTTTAATATTTCTAATCCGGCAAATATTATTTTCAGCATCAATACAACCGGTGCTTTGAATCAAGGAATTCAAGGTCTGCTGAAGGAGGGGGATCATGTTATAACTACCTCCATGGAGCATAACTCTGTTCTCAGACCTTTAAAGATGCTGGAGTCAAAAGGTGTGGAGCATACCATTATCAAATGCGACAGAACCGGAAGTATTAATTTAAGAGATATTAAGGCTTCCATCAAAGAAAATACGTGCTTGATTGTTTGCACCCATGCGTCAAATGTTACAGGAACCATCATGCCCATAAGGGAAATCGGGGAGCTGGCACATAGAAATAATATATTATTCATGGTGGACGGCGCGCAGTCAGGAGGCTGCATTCCGATTAATGTTGTGGAGATGAACATTGATTTACTGGCACTTCCTGGCCATAAAGGTCTGCTTGGCCCAATGGGCACAGGTTTCCTCTATGTGAGAGACGGAATAGAGCTAGAGCCTCTTTTGCTTGGTGGCACGGGGACTGCTTCTAAAGACCGAACCCAGCCAAAAGAGATGCCTGAGGGTTATGAATCGGGAACTGTAAACGCACCGGGAATTATTGGTTTGGGCTGTTCCGTAGAAATGTTGCTTAACACGGGGATAAGAGCAATTCAAGAGCATGAAGAGAGTCTTACCAGAGTGCTTGACGATGGGTTAAGGAACATGAGAAATGTTATTGTATATGGTGTAGAAGACTGTAAAGAAAAAGTAGGTGTAGTTACTTTAAATATAAACGGAAAGAGTTGTGAACAGGTTGCAGATGAGCTCAGTGAAAAGTATGGAATAGCGGGAAGAGCAGGATTTCATTGTGCGGGGCTTGCTCATAAGACTATCGGCACCTGGGAGACCGGAGCCCTTCGTTTGAGTGTAGGCCCGTTTAATACAAAGGCACAAATAAAAACTGCCATTGAGGCAGTTTACAAGATCACAAGGTCTGTCTGATTTGGTCAACTCCTTTATTGGCCAAAGCATCGACCCTGTTATTCATTTCAGTAATATACTGAAAATCTTCAAAAGAGAATCCGGAACCATTCATCTGAATAAATTTTTGGTAAAGGGCATGGAAGTCAGTTTTTTTACTGTTTAAATTCACATGCCCCTTTACACGATAAAACGAGATGCAGTGATCGTCGATCAGGGAAAGCAGTTTTTCCCAAAGATCACGGTTTTCAACTGGTTTTTTACTTGAAGTAATCCAATTATTTTTCAGCCATCCTTCATACCATTTTTCTCTGAAGCAATTCATTAGGTATGAACTGTCCGAAAAAATCTCAATGGTTTGTTTATCCTTCTTTATGGCATTTAATGCTTCTATTAAGGCCATCATTTCCATGCGGTTATTGGTAGTATTGCGCTGTCCTCCCCACAATTCTTTCTGATGTTCGCCGTATTCTAAAATTGCGCCCCAGCCTCCAATGTTATTTTCGCTCTGATTCCCTGAACAGGCGCCGTCGGTATAAATCTTTAAAACTCTCATTTTCTAATTAATACTCCTTTTAGATTTGGAATACTATTATTATGCAATAAAATCAGCAGTTTTGCAAATGTAAAAGCATTTTAAAACGGCTGTAACACGGTTGTAACAATAGTATTGTATACTATTGGAAGGTAAATTGGTGAATTTTATGCTCTATGCCAGTTTGTGGCACTCTAGAGCTCAGTAATAGCAAGATTTTAAAGGAAGGAGGAGAAAAAGCGGTGAAGAAGTGTTTACTTACATTTATTTTAATATTTGCCTTGATCTTTAGCAGTACGACCTTATGCTTTGGGGCAGCAGATCAAGACGTTACTATTGTTAATCCGGTAAGTAACAGCTCCGTTACCTCCAGCAGTCTCCTTATTTCCGTTAAAATAGCACAGCCCAAGACCATAAGCGTATCTGTTTCTGAGATAAAAAAGAAGGTGGGCGATGGTGCCGTTTCCCTAGGGGAGAGTGACATGAAAGCCATACTGGAAGGGACTTATGCCGACAGTGGTTCTTTGGGATATTATCCCATAGTTAGCGGAGAGAGTTTTACATCAACCAATAAATTGAGCTTTTATACTAAGAAATTGGAAAATCGGAATCCGGGAGTATATCTGATTAAAGTAGATACGATGTCTCAAAATAAAGCAGTATATACAAGCCGTAGCTATGTTACTATAAAGAGTAAAAGTGCGGAAGACAGTAAGCTGTTCGATTCTTCTCAATCAGGAACTGCAGCGTTTCTGCAGAATTTAATCAAAGCTATTTTTAATTAGCGTGGAAAAATTGTAGGAATGTGATAAAGATGGATAAAGTACATGTAAATAGATTGGAGAAATTTAAAGATATATTGCTAGTAGTATTAGTTTTTACAACAATACTACTATTATATTTTTTGTGGGGAAGTAAGAGCTTGGAATCCTTTATTTTTAGCGATGATAATGAACATTATACTGTGTTAAGCAGTGAACAGGTTATTTTTCCGGATCAAATCATTTTAGGCAAAGGAAATGGAGACTATATAATTGTCACTTCAGAGAAAGAAAACCTTTGGAAAGGCCAGATCCTGGAGAACTTCAGAAATATGTCCCAGGATGCCAATATCCTGGTGGAAGAGATTACAGCGGAAAAATATAAGGCAGCTATGTCTTATCCCTCCATTATTGCAAAATTTGCGTATAACATGCCCTTTAATGAATTCTGTGATAAGTATCAAATAAAGCAGCAGCAGGGCTATGACAGCATAAACGATCTGACAGAAATAGGTTTTTCCAAAGGAAGTAAAGAAAGTGCATTTATTTTTGATGGAAATAAGAAACGATATTACCGGCTGGTGGGAAATAAAGAGTTAAATATTTTTGATCAGGTGGAAAGCTTATTTACTCAGCAGAATCTCACCACATATTTCCCTTTAAGAACCTTTTTAGGTGAAAAAAGCACCAATGACACCCTTGTACCGGTTGAAAACTCTTCGGCGATGGCTTCACTAACATATCAAAAGGATTCTCAAATATCTCAAAAGGAAATTACAGAGGATACGGCTCAGGATTATTTTGGAGGGACCTTTGATTTTGTAAGAAAAGTAGAGGAATCAAATGGAACAATTATATATATGTACGGATATGGGCAGAAGGTATTGATTATTAATCCCAATGAGGGATCAATAGAGTATAAAGAAGAAATAAAGACCAATGATTCTGAGCAAAAAAATATGTTTGAATGTCTGGATACTGCATTGGCCTTTGTGGGATCTCATGGAGACTTTCAAACGGCAGCAGGGCAGGAGATAAAACCATATTTGGAAAGTGCATCGTCTATAGACGATAAGAAAAATGCCTATCGATTTGTCTTTAGTTTTTCAGTTGGAAAAAATAAACTATTTTATGAAGATAAAATGCCTATTATAATAGAAGTAACAGGCGGTCAGGTTTCCTATTTCAGAAGAGAATTGGTGAATTTTGATGAGAACCAGCTACAGAAGAAATCTGGTGAGCAGGGGATATCGGCCATAAATATGCTGGCAATGAATTATAATTATATTCTGGCAAAAACTAATCTGCTTGATAAACTGGATTCACAGGAAATCTCCTTTGAAGATACTGCAGATAGAATTGATGATTTATTCACAGGATATTTTAGACCTTCTGTTAAATTATCTGGGGATGAAAATACCAGTGGGGATAATCAGTTGGAATTAATACCGGTTTGGGTAGTAGAAGTTGATGGTATGTACCTCTATTTTGACTTATATGATGGTCAGCCTAAGGGGTATTCAAAAGCTTATTAGCAGGGGATGAGATAATAGATGGACTGGTCTAAAGCAAAAAATATTTTAATAGTGGCCTTGATCGCAACAAATATATTTCTTCTGTTTACATATGTTACAAAAAATGAGACAGATAATAAAATAGTAGATCGAGATGTATTATTTTCTATTCTAAAGCAAAAAAATATTTTTGTTGATACGGAAATTCCTGATAAATATGAAAATATGCCGGCTATCACTATTGAATACAATAATGATAAACAAGGGTTAATTGAAAAAACTTTAAAGAAAAAAATATATAAGGTTGAGGCTGATGCCGATGAGGAAGCTTATCGTGAGACAGCAGACAGCTTTTTAAGGGACTGTCAGCTGGATAATGAGAATTTAGTATTTGACAGTGTAGATAAAGAAGAAAGCTATACTGTAGTAAAATATAAAAACAGCTATAAACAGATTGCCATCGGGGACAGCTTCATCAAAG